>NZ_DCOI01000024.1:0-64384 GCF_002322895.1 Empedobacter sp. UBA1574
TTTTTAGGGAAGATTACACATCCTTTAATAAATAAAATTAATGATATAGTAACTTCTGGAATAACATTACCTAACGAAAGTGTAAATTCTTTTGTTCCACGTTTAATGAATTGTGAGTTCCATACAACTGGCTATTATAATTTTTATTATTACGTAGCACCGAATGATATGGATTTTGAATTTACATTGAAAGGAAATATTGATAAATTCCATTTTATGTTATGGAGACTTTCGAAAAATTCGAATCCTAATGATATTTTTGTAAGAACAGGTTCAAGTTCTAATGAATATACAACTATAAATCCAATTAGAGCTGTTTATAGTAACATAACAAAAGAGAAGGGTTTAAAGGGTGGTAAATTAAATGATTGTATATCAAATTCTACAGATGGTTTTGTAAGTGCTTTTGAAAATGGAAGTAAGTTAAAAGAAGGAGAAATTATTGTAATAGCAATTTATGGTACAGATAATCCAATTTTAGAGTTAACAATTAGTGGAGCTAAAACAGTAGATAATCTTGTTTTTGATAACCATTGTTATACAGATGATTATTTATTATCAGATGTGAAGACCAAAATTATAAATGATATTAGAGTTTCAGACCCAAGTATAAATGTTGGGAATATAGAATTTTATAAACCAGATAATACATCTACAAATGATAATATCAGCTATATTAACGGAATAGAACAAATTTTGTATGCCAGAGTTTATGATAATTCTAATAAATTAGTTTATATCTATAAATCTATAAAATTCAAATTTATTCCAGAGTTGATTTATACAGTTCAAAACAAAACAGAACAATATTGTGCTACGTCAATAACTTTTTTAAAAGAGGATTTAATTAGTAGAATATCTCCATCTATTAATTCCTCTAAATATGCAGATTATGAAGTATATGTTGATGACGCAATTGTTAATGGAAATATTCCTTTAAATAATTCTAATAATTATAGAATCAAATTAAAATATATTGGTGCTGAGTTCTGTTCTATAGATTTATTTTCAAGAGAAGTTGAATTTAAGCTAATTAACTCAAATCCTATTTTACCTTCTGGAAAATTTGCAGAAGTTTGTAATACTGAAATTTTATCAGAAGCTGAAATTTTAACTGCTTTAGGAGTTGACTCAACTATTTATCGTTTAGTGAATATGCCAACAACACCTTATAATTTTATTGGGAATGAAGCTAAGTTTAATGTTCAGATTGAAGATCGTTCTGATGCATCTTGTACAAGTAATATTGTAGAGTTTACAGTTAAGAAAAAAAACAAATGTAGATTTGGATAATTTGACTTTAACTTTTTGCCGAAGTGATTTTTCTTTTTCTGAATTTGAATTAATCATCAATAATGTAAAAAAGAATGATAATTTAGTTACTATAAATTTGGTTTATAATGGTACAAGTTATATTGAATCACAACTTCAAAATTTGTATAATGAGATTTACAACAATAGAACACAAACAAGTTTTAATTTATCAATTACAGGAAATAAAGCTGGTTTTTGTGAATCTACAGCTCCGTTGAAAATTACGTTAAATGATTCTTCTATTCCTACAAAACCTTTTGAAGTTTTATTCAATCCTGTTTGTTTAGGTGTGACACAAAATTATACTTTTGATATAGATGAAATAAAAGAACATATTAAAGATAAATTTGGAATTTCAAACATTACAGATTTTGATATTTTTAATTTAGATGGAACACCATTTTTACCAGTTAATGTTAATGCAAATTCTAATCAAACATTAAGTTTTAAAATAAAAAAAGTTGGTGAAAGCTGTTTTTCAGAAGATATGTATTTAATTGTAAAAACAGTTAATCAACCAAATGTTGTATCTGCAACATTTTCAGGTGTGTTTTGCGAAGGAGAAACATTAACAATTGATGATGATTTATTAAAAAATAATTTCGGACTAAATGTTTTTGATTACAAAATATTTATTGATGGAACAGAATATATTCAAGGAAATTCTATCCAAAGAATATTGAATTTTGGAGGAAATACTTCTTTGAATATTCCAATTGAATTTAAAAATACATTAAGAGAGATTTGTTTAACAGCTGTAGAATTAACGGTCAATAAAAAACAAGATTTAATTGTTGATGTTCCTTCATTAGAAAGTTATACAAAAGCGAATCCAATTGTTTTTTGTGAAGGTGAAAACGATGATGCGAAAACTCAAATTCAAGCAATTTTAGATTACATTCAAACTAATTATTCTTTAACAAGTTCTAAAACAAAAGATCAAATTTTTGATCAATTTAATTCTAATCAAGGTTCAGTAGATGTTGATTTTTATAATTTGGACTATTGTGGTGTGATTACCTTAAAATTAAACTACAAGAAAAATTCTTTACCTAATATCGAGGTTGAAAATCCAGATCCATTGTGTACAGGAGAAAAATATAAGTTAGATTTTACAACTCAAACAGATTACGATAAGTATTATTATGAGGTAGAAAAAGAAGATGGAACTAGAATTTTAGGAACATATATTTTTGAGCTTGATGCAGGTAATTATAAAATTACAATTGAAGATAAATTATCGGGTTGTTCTATTGTTAAAACGTTAGTTGTTTCTCTTTCAGTATTGCCTACAATTGATAAAATTACAATCAACGAAAAAAGTATAATTGTTTCTGCAAAAGGAAATGGAAAGTTAGAATATGCGTTGTTTGATTCTGATGGAAAAGTAATTGTAGATTGGCAAACAAAGAATGAATTAATTATTCCAGATAATATCAAAAATAATAATTTTACAGTAAGAGTAAGATTGAATAATTGTGGAGTTTCGGAGCGTAAAAATGTTATTTACCTTGCTTTACCAAATGTTGTAACACCAAATAATGATGGTTTTAATGATATTTGGCAACCAATGACAAAAGATGGTAAAGTTACCGATACATCAAATTCGTACAAATTGATTATTTTTGACCGTTACGGAAAACAGATATTGACACAAGAAGGAACAGATATTATAAAATGGGACGGAACGCTAAATGGTAAACCTGTTGCAGATGGGACATATTGGTATTTGTTAGAATTCTCGAAGCAATCAGATGATTTGCAAGTTTTATATTCTGGTAGTATATTAGTTAAACGAAAAATCAATTAATTGATTGAAACATATTTATGAAAAAAATAACACTATTCATATTAACTCTATTCTCACTTTATAAAGTAGAAGCACAACAAGGGTTGCCGTTTTATAATCACTATTTGGTGAGTGATAAAATGTTAATTAATCCTTCGTACGCAGGACAAGACCCGAATGTGATTTCTATAACAGGAACGCATCGCAATCAGTGGGACGATTTACCTGAAAGTCCAAGTACACAAACGGTAAGTGCTCACGGAATTATTGTAGATCGTTTGGCGTTGGGAATGCAATTTTTCAACGATAGAAATGGGGCAGTTAAAATGACTGGTTTCGGAATTAATGCAGCATATCACATTCCTATTGATGATAGAAGTTATGATGGAGATGAAATCAATGTTTTCTCTTTCGGTGTTGGTGCTTCTAATGTTTCGCAACGTTTTGATTATTCAAAAATTATCGCAGAAGATCCGAATGACCCTGCTTTACAAGAAGATAAATATTCTACATATTTTGCGAATTTGGGATTATCTTTCAAATATGCTGGTTTCTCCGCTGGAGTGTCGGTTTTGGATATTCCGTTAAGCCAAAATGTGTATTATGTGAACAATGTAGAGCCTTTGCCAACGTGGTATTATTTCAATGTTGGATATAAATGGAACGTTTCCGAAGGAATTGCGTTAGAACCTTCTTTGGTGTATAATTTGAACTCGAATTCGGAGCGTCATTTGGATATAAACTTGATGTCGCATATTGGTTTTGGAGACAATAATCAAGGCGTTGATATTGGAGTAGGGTACAAGCAAGGAATGGATTCTAAAAATAGCAATCCGTTGTTTGTTTCACCAATCCTAAAGTTTAAAGTTGGTTCTTTAAAAGCTGGAATTTCCTACGATATTGGTTTATCAGATTATCAAGTTGATGGTCGCAAGAACGGAATGTTATTTAGTTTAGGTTTCGATTTGCAAAACCCTTGGGGAGCAAGATTTGATTAATATTATGAATAATGAATAAAATTTTACTTTTAGTCCTATTTATTGTTGGTTGTTCATCTTTTAGTTTTTGTAAGTCAAGTCCAGAAACTAATTTTTGGAATTGGTTTAAAAAAAATGAAAAATACATTTATGATAATATAGATAGCAAAGAATTACAATTAGAATTGTATGATAAGATTAGAAATGAATTAGTAAAGGTTGATTCAAATTTAGCTTTTAATTCAAGTCCAATATTAGAAAATGGGAAAAGAGAATTTACGATTTCGGCTGATGGTTTAAAAGAGAGTTTTGTATCAGTTGAAAAACTAGTTAAACAATCTCCGAAATTCAAAAATTGGAATATTATTGCTTTTCGCCAAAGAATTGGTAATGATAATTTAGGGATTCGTTACAATGATTATGAAATATCTTATGATGATTTGTATTATAAATCGTCTATAAATGAAGGTTTATATGGAATAGATTTATACATCAAGAATTTTGATGGTAGTGGACAAATGCAAAATACAATTTATATTTTACTTGATGCTTTGTTAGGAGAATATGACACAACAATGCGTATAGATTGGATTGAATGGTATAGTTTGAATGAAGAAGATCTGTCTAATTTCAAACATATAATAGAATTAAGAAAAGAGATAGATAATAGAAAATAACCAAAAAAAACCTTCCATTTCGGAAGGTTTTCTGTTTTTATTGTAAGGGTTGTTCTAGATTATTAATTTGAACTTCACGTTTATAAATATAATAAGGTTGAAGACTTTCGCGTGTTACAATTTTTTGTCCACGTTGCGAACCTGCAAACCTTGTGAAACCAGCTCCAATTCCGAAACCAACTTCATTTTTCAAAATATAAATTTGACGATAAAAAGGATAAACACCATATTTCAAATTCGGAATAGTTGGCAATGCTAAATTTCCTTTATCATCTGCAATTGATAATATTTTTACCTTTTTAAGATATTCTTCAACTTTCGGATTTCCTTTATCACTTAAAATATTCAATCCAATAATTCCGATTGCAGTTTTATCTTTTTGTACAAAATCAATCACTTTTTCTGCATCGCCCATAGCTGTTACTTTTGCGCCATTTTCTACAGATAATTTTAATTTATCATTTATTGTATTGTAATTGGCAGAGTTTGGATGATCGTAAACAAATGTTATTTTCGGATCATTTTTATACAAATTATCCTTAATATCATTCATCGAGATAGAGTTGATTGAATTATCAACAGAGGTAATAAAAACTGTTGCGTCTAATGCAATTACAGAAGAAATATATTTTGTTGTTGTTTTATTGAATAAATGTTGTTGTTGAGCTTTTGTTAAAGGCTTACTTACCATCAAAATAGGAATCTTCCCTTCATAAAAATCTTTGATAGCTTTTTCTTCAATCTCTTCGTTAATCGTAATTTTTACATCTGGATAATCAACCATATACATATTTGCTAACGATTGCGCCAAATTCTTAAAGCTTGGATCTACCGTCATTGCCAAATCTCCGTATTCGTGTAAAGCGCGTTTTACAGCAGTTTTTTGTTCAGCTTTTGTCTGTTTTTCTTTGTCTTTACAACTAAAAGTGGAAAAAATAAGAAAGGCCGAAAGTGAAAGTAAACTAATTTTTTTGATCATTTTTATAAGATTTTATACCGCGATAAACACGAAAAGCGCCATAAACAATAAATAAAATACCCAATAACATCGCTTTTATTTCATCTAATTTGATGATGAAAAACTGATATTTCCAAGTAAAAATTCCGATCAAAAAATAACCGAAACCAATCAATCCGTAAACAATATTCTTATTCATAATTCGCAACGAAGTTACAATTTTATTGTGTTAAGATTGACTTAAAACTTAAATTTTATGCGACAAATATACATTTAAAAGAACTTTTTCTGAATAGATATTCAATTTCTTAAACAATAGAAACCATCACACTCAAAAAAATGAATGCAATGGTTTCAGAAAGAAAAGTATTATTAATTATTCGTTTGTTTGAAATCTAACAGGAATTGAAAAGATTAAATTTGCATCCGAACCATCTTCTAATTTTGCAGGCGTTATTTTTTTACCTTTTCTTAGAATTTGTTTATTGATACGCTCCAACGCAGATTTAGCTTCTTTGCCTAAATCTTGATTACTTCCACTTAACGGTTTTACTTGTGAAATTTCTCCATTTTTGTTTACAATAAATTGCATTTTTGCAACCGCTGAACCAATATTATTTCGAGAAGCAGTTTCGGCAAAATCACTTAATTCTCCACCTAACTCTTTCGAGATTTTATCACTCATACATTTTGTTAAAGCTGCATTTCCTTTTTTGCTCTCACTTTCACAACCAGGATAAATTGCCATTACTGCAGCATTTTTCGCTGAAATTGCAACATCAGGTTTTTTAGGTTCTGGAGTTTTTGGACCTTCTGGAATGTCCGTATTTTGTTTACCTACTTTATTTCCTTCGTCACTTACTTCTCCACCACCAACTTGTCCATTAGATTTATCACCATTTCTATTAAAAACGCCTAAATCTTTTCCTTTTAGTTCGTCAACAGATTTTATAGTTTCTTCAACTTTTGGACTTTCTGTTGGAGTTGGAATAATATGTTTCGCCTGATCTGTTTTTAATTGAATTGTTTTTTCTTCCATCGGTGGATCTTCTTTTGGAGGAGTTACTTCTTCTATTTTTTTATCAGGAGGAGTCACATTATCTAAAATAACAATTACACCATCATCTTTTTTTGTTATTTCATTATTCATTGTTTTATTATTTGCATAAATAGTTCCACCAGTAATTAATGCAACAATACCAATCCCAACAAAAAGAGATTTCATCAAATCGTGGTTTGCAACTTGTCTTAGTTGGTACGCACCATATTCTTTGTTTCGGTTTTCGAAAAGAATGTCTAAAAAAGCTTTGTTACTCATATCAATATAATTTAAGGTTAATGAATCTTTTTTCTTTATAGATTCATCTTTTTGCAAAAAGGTTGGTTGAGGTTTGAAAAATTTTCGAAAAAAGTTTAATTTTATTGAAAAGTAGATTTTTATGCAGCTACAAATTGATAAAAAATGCAATCAGAATTGGAACGAAATGAAGGATGCGGAGTCACAACAAAAGTTTTGTGATGTTTGTTCTAAATGTGTTCACAATTTGGACCATTATTCGTTCAAAGAATTAAAAACTTTTCTGAATGATAATCCTACCGCTTGTGTAAAAATTAAAACCAGAAATTTAGAACAATTTAATTCATACGAAGCTTCAAAATCTATTTCTAATCAATCCAAAAGATGGTTACAACTTTCTTCTTTAGTTGGATTTTTAAGCTTTTCAACTATCACAAAAGCACAAACAGAAAATGATTCGATTGTAGTGCAAGGAATTATTAATGATGGTAATGGTTTTCCAGAATATGATATTCCAGTAAATCTTAAAAATTCGAAAAATATTGTATATACAAATGAAAATGGTGAGTTTAAAATAAAGGTTCCGATTAATCAAGATTTTTATACTTTAGAATATGATAGCTATGGAATTAAAGAATTCACTTTTACAAATTCTTCTATATGTCAGAATATAAAAACTGAAACAGGAGATATTGTTTTAGGTGCTGCAGTTGTAAGTTATTATAAATCTCCAACTATTTTAAGAAAATTAAGTCGCACAATTTCTTGGCCATTTCGACAAATTGGAAAGCTTTTTTAGTGCATCCATATGTTTTTCGTCATTCTTGTCAATTAATTCAAATAAACTTCTCGTTACAATTGGTGCATTTCGTTGATTAAGTTTATCTTTGCTTCTTAAATTTTAAAACAAATGCCAAGAATACTTACAGGAGTTCAAGCTACTGGAACTCCGCACTTAGGAAATATTTTAGGAGCAATTTCTCCAGCAATCGAATTAACGGAGAAAGAAGGAAATGACTCTTTCATTTTTATTGCTGATTTACACGCTTTAACGCAAATTAAAGATGCGGAAGTGTTAAAACAAAATACGTACGAAGTGGCTGCAACTTGGCTGGCATTAGGTTTAGATCCTTCGAAAGTAGTTTTTTACCGTCAATCTGATGTGACTGAAACAACAGAATTAACATGGTATTTATTGAACTTCTTTCCATTTCAACGTCTTACTTTAGCGCATTCTTTCAAAGATAAAGCAGATTATTTAGCAGATGTAAATGCAGGATTATTTACGTATCCAATTTTGATGGCTGCGGATATTTTATTGTATGATGCTGAAGTTGTACCTGTTGGGAAAGATCAATTGCAACATTTAGAAATTACACGTAGTGTTGCCGAAAAATTCAATCACCAAATGGGAGAAACTTTTGTTTTACCACAAGCTGCAATTGATGAAAATATTATGTTGATTCCAGGAACTGATGGAAACAAAATGTCTAAATCAAGAAATAATTTTATCAATATTTTCTTACCAGAGAAACAATTGCGCAAGCAAGTAATGTCGATTGAAACGGATTCAACTCCATTAGAAGATCCTAAAAATCCAGATACAGACAATGTTTTTGCTTTATACAAATTATTGGCAACGCCAGAACAAGTAGAGGAAATGCGTCAAAATTATTTGAATGGAGGTTACGGATATGGTCATGCAAAACAGACTTTATACGAATTAATTTTAGAGAAATATGCTGATGCGCGTACTAAATTTGATGAGTTGATGAATGATAAAGTGACTTTGGATGCATTTTTAGAAAATGGTGCATTGAAAGCAAGAGATGTTGCACAAAAAGTATTGAAACGTACGCGAAACAAATTGGGATTGAAGTAATTTGATCAAATTGTAAGTTGGCGATAAATAATATAACTTAAGCGATTGTTAATATTTATATCGTTCATTATTTGAAGTCATTTTAAATAAGTATCTTTGCAATATAAAATTAGAATCAAATGATTAAGGTTTCAGAATCAGCAAAAAATAAAATAATATCACTTTTACAAGAAGAAGGAACTTCTATAGAAGAATCTTTTGTTCGCGTAGGAGTTACGAGTGGAGGATGTTCAGGTTTAAACTATAATTTAGAGTTTACGAAAGAACAAAGTGCAGAAGACAAATTGTTTGACGACAATGGTGTAAGAATTTTGGTTGACAAAAAATCATTCTTATACCTTGTTGGAATGACATTAGAATATTCAGGAGGGTTGAATGGAAAAGGTTTCGTGTTCAATAATCCAAATGCATCTCGCACGTGTGGTTGTGGAGAAAGTTTTGCAGTTTAAGATGAAAAAAATAGCTTTATTCGTTACGTTTTTGATTGGTTTTGTCGCTTTTGGACAAAATACAATTGTAGAAAAAGATTTGATGGTTTTTCAACCAACAGAATCTTCAAAAAAGTTGAATAAAGCTTATTCAGAACATATGTTTTTCGGTTTGTTTAATGTAAAACCTTTTATAAAAGCGTTAGACTTAGACGAATCAAAAATCAAAACAATTACCATTACCAATGCATCAAACAAAAAAGTTGCGTACAAAGCAAATTATGATGCGACAGGAAATCTTCTTGATTTTGAATTGACAGATGAGGTTGCAACGCCAACTAAAGTAAATTATACGTATAAAGATGGTGTAATTTCTGCCGAAACGATTGCAAGAAAAGGAAGTGAAGTAAAAACAAATCAATTCTTTTACAACCAAGAAAATATGTATGTCAAAAACGGAAATAAACTTTTTGATATCATTTGGTTAGAAGGAGATGTGATGTTGAAGAAAACCTATATGGAGCAGAAAATTGGTTTTGAAGACCGATTAATGCACGATTGTAGAATTACAAAATCATTAGGTCAAGACATAAATAAGATTTGTTATAGCAATTCGACATTTAAGGTGCCATTCAAAATAAAAGAATATACGCCAGATGTTGCACCAAAAACAGAAAGAATTAATTTGGTAGAAGGACCTTTGTCAGAAATTAAATTAATTGCTCAAAATAAATATCAGATTTCGAAAAATAATCAACCACAATTTGAGGTGATTTTAGATCAAAATCAACGATTAAAAGAATTCAAATTTTTAGGAAATAAAGCTAATAAACAGCAACCTTTACAGTTTAATTTTACCTATACATTTTATAAATAATAAGATGAGTAACACAAAATATACAGAAGACGATCTACGTGAAGATCTTGCTAGCCAAAAGCAATATGAGTTTGGTTGGACGACTGAAATGGAATATGAAGAATTCCCAGTTGGATTGAATGAAGATATCGTGCGTGCTATTTCAGCCAAAAAAGAGGAGCCTGAGTGGATGACGGAATGGCGTTTGGAAGCTTACCGCGCTTGGGTTAAAATGGAAGAACCAGAATGGGCAAACGTAACTTACGAAAAGCCAGATTTTCAGGCTATTCAGTATTATGCAGCTCCAAAACCAAAGAAAGAATTAGCAAGTTTAGACGAAGTTGATCCTGAATTATTAAAAACTTTCGAGAAATTAGGAATTTCTTTAGATGAACAAAAACGTTTGTCTGGAGTTGCGATTGATGTGGTTTTTGATTCAGTTTCAGTAAAAACAACTTTCCGCGAAACATTAGCAGAAAAAGGAATTATTTTTATGTCAATTTCGGAAGCAATTAAAGAACATCCAGAATTGGTGAAAAAATACATTGGTAAAGTAGTTCCGCCAACAGATAACTTTTATGCAGCTTTAAACTCGGCAGTTTTCTCGGACGGATCATTCTGTTATATTCCAAAAGGTGTTCGTTGTCCAATGGAATTATCAACGTATTTCCGTATCAACTCTGCAGGAACAGGACAGTTTGAGCGTACTTTATTAATTGCGGACGAAGGTGCTTATGTTTCGTATTTAGAAGGTTGTACAGCGCCAATGCGTGATGAAAACCAATTACACGCTGCTGTGGTTGAGTTAATCATTATGGATGATGCTGAGATCAAATATTCTACTGTACAAAACTGGTATCCTGGTGATGATAAAGGAAAAGGTGGAGTTTTCAACTTTGTAACAAAACGTGCAGTTTGCGAGAAAAATGCAAAAGTATCGTGGACGCAAGTTGAAACAGGTTCTGCGGTAACATGGAAATATCCATCTTGTATCTTAAAAGGAGATAATTCGGTAGGTGAGTTTTACTCAATTGCGGTAACAAATAATTATCAACAAGCGGATACAGGAACAAAAATGATTCACATCGGTAAGAATACGAAATCGACAATTATTTCGAAAGGTATTTCTGCTGGTAAATCTCAAAACTCTTACCGTGGTTTGGTGAAAGTGATGAAAAACGCTGAAGGAGCACGTAACTTCTCTCAATGTGATTCATTGTTGATGGGTAACGAGTGTGGTGCGCATACTTTCCCTTACATCGAAATCGAAAATAAATCGGCTCAATTAGAACACGAAGCAACAACTTCTAAAATTGGTGAAGATCAATTGTTCTATTGTAATCAACGTGGTATCGATACTGAAAAAGCGATTGCATTAATCGTAAACGGATTTAGCCGCGAAGTATTAGACAAATTACCAATGGAGTTTGCCGTTGAAGCGAAAAAATTATTAGAAATCTCATTAGAAGGTTCTGTAGGATAGTTATTAATAATGAGTTGATGTGATAATTTGTTAATGAGTTAATGATGGAAAAAGATAATATCATTTTAAAATTAACTTTAGAATTTTCACTATTAATTATAGAATATTGTGAAGAACTTGAATTGGATAAGAAATTTGTTATTTCAAATCAATTATTAAAATCAGGAACTTCAATAGGAGCAAATATTAGAGAAGCTCAAAACGCTGAAAGCTTGAATGATTTTATTCACAAGTTTAAGATTGCAGCAAAAGAAATTGATGAAACCAAGTATTGGTTAGAATTATGTCAATTATCTAAAAATTATCCAAATACAGAAAGTTTATCTGATAAATTGGTAAACATTTCTAAAATTGTGAATAAAATTATAAGTACATCAAAATCAAGATAATTAAAGAATTATCACATTAACTAATTTACAAATTAGATTATGTTATTAAATATAAAAGACTTACATGCTCGTATCGAAGAGCGCGAAATTTTAAAAGGTTTAAACCTTCAAATTAATCCAGGTGAAGTTCACGCGATTATGGGACCTAATGGTGCAGGAAAATCAACTTTATCTAACGTTATTACAGGTAAAGAAGATTACGAAGTAACCGATGGTGATATCGAGTTTGATAATGAATCAATCTTAGAATTAGCACCAGAAGAAAGAGCACAAAAAGGAATTTTTATGTCTTTCCAATATCCAATCGAAATTCCTGGAGTTTCTGTAACAAACTTCATCAAAACTTCTATCAACGAAACGCGTAAAGCGCAAGGTTTAGAAGAAATGGGAGCTTCTGAAATGTTGAAAGAAATTCGTGCAAAAGCTGAATTATTAGGAATCAAAAAAGATTTCTTATCTCGTTCGCTTAACGAAGGTTTCTCTGGAGGTGAGAAAAAACGTAACGAAATTTTCCAAATGTTAATGTTAAACCCAAAATTAGCCATCTTAGATGAAACTGATTCTGGTTTAGATATTGATGCTTTACGTATTGTTGCGGATGGTGTAAACGAATTCAAAAATGAAAACAATGGAGTGTTAGTAATTACACACTACCAACGTTTATTAGACTATATCGTTCCTGATTTTGTACACGTTTTAGCAGACGGAAAAATCATTAAATCTGGTGGTAAAGAATTAGCTTTAGAATTAGAAGCAAAAGGTTACGACTGGGTAAAAGAAGAAGCAGGAATCTAAACATTTTGTAAAATGTAAAATGTATTAAGTCCAAAGTACTTTTTACTTCTTACATAATACATTAATACAATATCTAAAATGATTGATTTAAAAGAAAATTTAGTTTCTCGTCATTTAGTGTTCAACGAAAAAAACAAAGTGAATAAAGAAATCGAAGGTTTACGTCAAGAAGCCATCGAAATCTTTAATCAAAAAGGTTTTCCGACACGTAAAGACGAAGAATGGAAATATACAAATCTTGCTCCTTTGTTGAAGGTGGATTACAAATTGTTCCCAGAAGACGAAGTTGCAATTGAGTACAAAGACATCAAGAAATATTTGATTAATGATATCGATACGTACACAATCGTATTCATTAATGGAAAATATTCTTCGTTTTTGTCAAATACAACACATGATGAAGCTGATATTTGTGTCTTGTCAAGCGCAATGCATAAAACAACTCATCAAGCTGTAATTGAGAATTATTACGGAAAAATTGCGAAAAAAGGTGAAAGTTTAGTTGCTTTAAATACAGCTTTTGCAAAAGATGGAGCTTACATTTATGTTCCAAATAATGTAATTTTATCTAAGCCAATTCAGATTGTTTATTTCTCAACAGGAGCTTCTCAAGAAGCGATGTATCAACCACGTAATTTGGTTGTAGTTGGAGATAATGCGCAAGTTCAAATTATCGAAAGACATCAAACATTAGACGAAAAAGCAAACTTAACAAATGTTGTTTCGGAGGTGAATGTTGGACGTAATTCTGAGATTCATTGGTACAAATTCCAAAATGATTCTAACGATGCTTCTTTAGTTGATAATACATACATCAATCAAGAAAGAGATTCTCGTGCCAATGTATTTACGTTTGCTTTTGGAGGAAAAATTGTACGTAACAATTTGAATTTCTTCCAAAATGGAGAAAATTGTAACTCTGTAATGGACGGAATTACGGTGATTGATGGAAAACAACATATCGATCATCATACATTTGTGGAGCATAATTTCCCGAATTGTGAGTCGCACGAATTGTACAAAGGAATTTATGATGAGAAAGCGCAAGGAGTTTTCAATGGTAAAATCTATGTTCACAAAGAAGCGCAAAAATTGAATGCATTCCAACAAAATAATAATGTTTTATTATCTGATGGAGCTTCAATTAATACAAAACCTCAATTAGAGATTTTTGCTGATGATGTAAAATGTTCGCACGGATGTACAGTTGGACAATTAGAAGAAGAATCTTTGTTCTATATGCAACAACGTGGTATTCCAAAGAAAGAAGCGAAAGCAATGTTATTGTATGCCTTTGCTGCAGACGCTTTGCGACATGTACAAATTCCACAAATCTCAAATCGAGTTAACTCTATAATTGCAAAAAAATTAGGAGTTAGTTTAGATTTCGAATTATAAAATATAGTTCTGAGTTATAAGTAATAAGTTTTAAGTTGAACTTATTTTGAAATATAAAGTAAGTATTTGAAACTATTTTGAATACTTACTTTTTTATTACACATCACTCATAACTCATTACTCAAAACTTAAAAAAATGTCAATAGATATTCAACAAATAAGAAGTCAATTTCCAATTTTAAATAGAGAAGTCAACGGAAAACCATTGGTTTATTTAGATAATGGTGCAACTTCTCAAAAACCGAAAGTTGTTTTAGATGTTTTGGACGAATATTACGAAAAGTACAATGCAAATGTACATCGTGGAATTCATACATTAAGTCAAGAAGCAACAGATTTGATGGAAGAATCGCGTCGTAAGATTCAGAAATTTATCAATGCGAAACACGATTACGAAATTATTTTTACGCGTGGAACGACGGAAGGAATTAATTTAGTTTCTAATTCACTTCGTAATGTTTTATCAGCCGATGATGAAATTATTATTACCGAAATCGAGCATCATTCTAATATCGTTCCTTGGCAATTGTTGTGTCAGCGAACTGGTGCTAAACTAAAATATATTCCGTTAACTGCAGAAGGTATTTTGGATATTGAGAAGTTGGATGATTTATTGACAGATAAAACCAAATTAGTTTGTGTTAATCAAGTTTCAAATGCATTAGGTGTTGTAAATCCGATCAAAACAATTATCGAAAAAGCGCATGCAAAAGGTGCTTGGGTTTTGATTGATGCGGCACAATCTGCTCCACATACTGCAATTGATGTTCAAGCAATGGATTGTGATTTCTTGGTTTTTTCTGGTCATAAAATGTACGGTCCAACTGGAATCGGTATTTTGTATGGAAAAGAAGATATTTTGAATGAATTACCACCTTTCCACGGAGGAGGAGAGATGATAAAAGATGTAACAATGGAGGTTTCAACATACGCTTGTTTACCTTTCAAATTCGAAGCTGGTACACCAGATATTGCAGGAATTATCGGACTTGGAGCTGCGGTAGATTTTATCAATTCTATTGGAATGCAAACGATTCACGATTACGAAAAAGAATTGGTAGATTATACAATTCAACGTCTATCAGAATTTGATGAAGTGGAGATTTATGCAAAAGATGCAGAACATTCTGGCGCAGTTTCTTTCAACTTAAAATTTGACGGCGTTCATTCATCTGATGTCGGAATGATTTTGGATAAAAAAGGAATTGCTGTTCGTACTGGTCATCATTGTGCACAACCAATTATGCAGCATTTCAATATTCCGGGAACGGTACGAGCTTCATTCGCTGTTTATAATACAAAAGAAGAAATAGATACATTTATTGAAGGTCTAAAAACCGCGATTCGAATGTTAGGATAATTCATATTCCAAATTTATTTTGGAATCTTATAAAATAATAAAAGGGAAACATCACTGTTTCCCTTTTATTTTAAACGCTAAAGAAGTACAATTTCATCAATTATAATTTCTGTAATCGTTTTTTGTTGACCATCTTTATCTTGATAATCTCGGTAAGTCAATTTGCCTTCTATAGCAAGTTGCTTCCCTTTTTCTACATGTTTTTCGATCACATTTACAATTGGTCCGTAAGCAACTAAATTGTGCCACGTCGTTTGCTGAACTTTCTCACCTTTGCTATTTGTGTAGCTTTCGTTCGTTGCTAGACTAAATTTTGTAAACTTCTTTTCGTTTTCTAATGTTTTAACATCAGGATTGCTACCAACATTCCCAATTAGCTGAACTTTGTTTCTTAATGTACTCATGGCGATAAATAATTTAAAATTAATGTATGACCAAATTTAAGAAAATATTTTTAAAACATTCGTTTTTAAGCGTTTAACTTTTATAAAACATGTTCTTTATATAATTGATCCAAGGTTTTATCAAGGTTTGTTGTTTTACCAGGATGCGGACGAGAACTTTGGATAGACGAACTTCTGACAGCTGTTAACCAACGAAAACGTTCAGGGGTTTCGAAATTAGATACAGCAGATTCGGGATGAATTCCTTCGGCAATTTTAGACAAAGCATTCAAATTACTGTCAATAAAATCAAGATCTAATTCGTGGCAAAAAGCATTGATTCTACTATCATTAATAAAATATTTTACTTTCAAATAATCTTCTTTTTTCGAAAATAAAATTACTCCAACATTGATAAACTCTTCGCGTTCAACTTTAGGAACCAAACGAAGAATTGCATACTCATATAAGATTTTTTCTGGCATTATTCGCTTCGTTTATAAAAAGTTCGGAATGTTGTAATCGTGTTTTGATAAATGTTTTGTAAACCGTTCTCATTTCTTCGTGAGTAGCATGTGTAACTTCTGTTTCTAACCATTCATCAGGAATCAAATCGACAATTTTATCAATGATTTCATCATTCAAAATCGCTTTAAATTCTGTATCAACTTCTTCAAGTTTTGTAGCATTTTTCAATAGAACATGGTCTTTAATTGGCGTAAAGGGTGCAAGAGCTGCTTTTTCCCAATTGTCCCACGAATGATGAAAATAATAGGAAGCACCATGATCAATCAACCACAATTCTTTGTGCCACATTAACATATTTGTATTGCGAAAAGTACGATCAACATTCGTCAAAAAAGCATCTAACCAAACAATTTGAGAAGATAATTTATCATCAATTTTCATTACAGCAGGATCATAATTGATTGCACCAGATAAATAATGCAAAGCCAAATTAGTTCCTTCGCTAAATTTTAACAAATCCTGAATTTCTTCATCAGCTTCGGATTGACCAAAATATTCGTCCAAATTTGCAAAAACTAATTCAGGAACTTTAAATCCTAAAACACGTGCAATTTCTCCTCCTAATAATTCAGAAATCAGCATGCGAGGACCATGACCAGCACCTTTAAATTTTAAAACATATTTAAAACCGTCATCTGCATCAGCTAGTGCAGGCAAAGAACCACCTTCGCGCAAAGGTTGCAAATAGCGTTCAACGGTAACTGTTCTTAACTCAATCTCATTCATTCTCTAAAATTACGATGAAAAATTTAAAATAATTTTCACATTTATAATTTTTAAATATCACTAAACTTATAGACTGTTGAATGTTAAAATTTTTTAAAACAAAAGATAGTTGAGTAAACTTGTAAAAATAGGAAGATTTGTAATGCGTAAAAGTATGTTTATCGCTGGATTAATAGCGGTTTTTACTTTGATCGTTGCATTGATTATTCAAGTTTTTACTTCGTATTACATTTACAATTATCAAGGAAATATTCCGTCAGATTATCGTGTGGCAGTTGTTTTTGGTGCAAAAGTGCAAGCTAATGGACAACCAACTCGTTTTTTGAAAGATCGTTTGGATGCTGCAATTCGACTTTACAAAGAGGATCAAGTGGATGTAATTTTACTTTCTGGAGAAAAACTTCACGAGAATTTTAATGAAATTGATGTGATGGAAAAATACTTGTTGGATAGAGGTGTCAAAATTGAAGATACTTATCTAGATGGAGCAGGTTTGGATACATATAGCACAATCTACAGAACCAAAAATATTTATCAATTTGATAAAGTGATTTTAATTTCTCAATCTTATCATCTCAAAAGAGCGCTTTTCTTAGGAAAAGTTTTCGGATTGGATTGTATTGGATATAATGCGGATAGCGGACCTTATAAAACGGAAGGTAAACAGAGTTTTAGAGAAATTTTAGCGAATATAAAAGCTTTGTTGGATATTGGTAATGAAAGAGCGCCAGAAGTGATTATAGCGCCTAAAAAATAAAAAAAACTCCGCTCAAAATTTTGAGCGGAGTTTTTAGTTTAATATTCTGTTAAAGTAACAATATCAGTTGTAAAAGATGTTAATTTATCTTTACCATGTAGGAAAGTTAAATCAACAATAAAAGAAAACTGTGTTGTTTTTCCACCACATTTTTCTACCAATTTAGCACAAGCTTCGGCAGTTCCACCAGTTGCTAAAACATCGTCGTGAATTAGAACTCGCGCACCATCTTTGATGTAATTCGAATTTACTTCGATAGTTGCTTGTCCATATTCCAAATCATAAGATTGACTAATTGTTGGAGGAGGTAATTTACCAGCTTTACGAATTAATACAAAAGGAACTTTTAATTTTTGTGCAATCTGAATTCCGTACAAAAATCCACGGCTTTCAATTCCACAAACAATATCCACTTTACCTTTTGCTTTTTCTACAAAAGCGTCTACAATTTCATTCGAAAGTTCAGAATTTAAGAACAATGGAGTAATGTCTTTGTAGACAATTCCTTCTTTTGGAAAATCGATAACGTCTACAATCGTTTGATTGATTTTTTCTTGAAGTGTTGACATTCGTTTTTAATCATGTTTTGTTAAGGAACAAATTTAATGAGAAATCATTTGCAAGAATTTGTTTTAACGAATAATTAATGATTCTAAATAATATTATAAACCTAAACTTGTCCAAATACGTTCTGGAATACGAACAGGACGACGAGTTTCGGCATCAATACAACATAAAATAGTGTATCCTTGATTAATTATTTTTCCCACTTCATTATATATATTGTAATCAAATCGAATGCGAACACCTTTGTCACGCTCATGAACTGTTGTTTCAATTTCGATTAATTCATCGTACAAAGCGCTACCAATATATTTTGTATGCATTTCAATAATTGGCATCTGAATTCCCATTGCTTCCAATTCAGCATAAGGAAAACCACGTTTGCGCATCAATTCTACACGACCAATTTCATAAAACTCAGGATAATTTCCATAATAAACCACTTTCATTTGATCGGTGTGTTTATATAGAATACGAGTTTTGGTGCGAAAAACATTTAATTGTTCGGTTTCTTCTATCTTCTCCATAATTTTCTAAAACATCATTTTAATCTTCAAAAGTAGAGAACAAAAAAAAGACTTTATCATTAATTATATAAAAAATGAAAAAGTCTATTCAGTAATTTTTTTGTAATCCATCCAACTAAAAGAAGTTTGCGAAGAATCTTTTTGCTCTTCTTTTAAGAAATCATATTGAATTTGAATAATTGTTTTGAAAGTAGGATTTGCTATTTCATAATAAAAAGTCCTTACATTTTTTTCTTCACCTTGTTCAATTCGTAAAAGAGAAAAATTATTTTTGATGCCCAAATCATTTAAATGATTTTCTACTTTGATAATTGCGAAGTCAATTTTTTCTTGTGTAATTTCCATAGTGATACAAAAATAAGAATTAATAGTTTTATAAGCCAAAATATGTCCGAAAAGATTATCTTTGCAGTATTTTTTTTTTATCTAAAACTACTTATTGATTATTTTTAATTATACAAAGTATTTTTTAATATATCAATACCTAAATCATTTTTTTTATTCAAAATTTGTTCACAATTTTGTAGAGAAGGGTTGATGAAAATTTAACATTGACTTTCAGTATTTTACATTAAAACTTAAGCACTTTTGGACAATATTATGACGATAACTGCAAATTCTGTGTGGGAAAAATGCTTGTCTTTTATAAAAGACAACATTGCAGAAGATGCCTTCAATACTTGGTTTGTACCGATACGTCCGGGCAAACTAAATAATAATGTTTTAACAATACAAGTACCAAGTAAATTTTTTTACGAATGGTTAGAGGAGCATTATATCAAAATTTTAAAAAGTGCCTTACAAAAAGAATTAGGTTCTGATGCAAAATTGGTATACAGTATTTTGATGGATCAAAAGTCGCAAGGACGTGAGCCATTCACGGTACGTATTCCAAGTTCGAACAAAGAAAAACCTCGCCCACAAGAGGTAGAAGCGCCAATTAATTTGCAAGCTGGTAAAATGATGAATCCTTTCGTTATTCCAGGATTGCAAAAATTAAAAATTGATTCGCAATTAAATCATAATTATACATTCAATAATTTTATCGAAGGAGAATCAAACCGATTAGCACGTGCGGCTGGTCGTGCGATTGCCAAACGCCCAGGAGGAACTTCGTTCAATCCACTATTCATCTATGGTGGAGTAGGGTTAGGAAAAACTCATTTGGTGCATGCGATAGGTTTAGAAGTAAAAGATTTACACCCAGAGAAAACTGTTTTGTATGTTTCAACTGAGAAATTTACACAACAATTTATTGAAGCTGTAAAAAATAATAATCAAAATGATTTCATTCACTTTTATCAAATGATTGATGTTTTGATTATGGATGATATTCAGTTTTTATCTGGAAAAGCAAAAACGCAAGAAGTTTTTTTCCATATATTTAACCATTTACATCAAAGAGGAAATCAGATTATTTTGACTTCGGATAAATCTCCAGCAGATATTCAAGATATGGAAGATCGATTAATTTCTCGTTTCAAATGGGGATTATCAGCCGATTTGCAAAACCCTGATTACAATACACGTCTTTCAATTTTGAAACAAAAATTAGAAAACGATGGTATCGAATTTCCTGATGAAGTAATGGATTATATCGCACAAAATATTGATACAAATGTGCGTGAATTAGAAGGTTCATTAAACTCAATCATTGCGCAAGCAACGTTGAATAAACGTGAAATTACCTTAGATTTAACATCACGTACGTTATCTAAATTAGTACAAACAGCTCGCAAAGAAATCTCGATTGATTACATTCAGAAAACAGTTTGTGAATACTTTAAAGTGAAGATTGAAGATATTCAGTCAAAAACACGTAAACGTGATGTCGTACAAGCGCGTCAATTAGCAATGTATTTTGCAAAACAATATACAAAAGCGTCTTTGGCAAGTATTGGAACACAAATCGGTAAACGTGATCACGCAACAGTTTTACACGCTTGTAAAACAGTGAAAAATTTACAAGAAACGGACAAGCAATTTCGTGGTTATATTGAAGATATTTCACGTAAAATTTCAGATTAATCTATAAATATTTTTTCAATGAAAATTTTGATGGTTTGTTTAGGTAATATTTGTCGTTCTCCGTTGGCAGAAGGAATTTTACAATCAAAGGTTGGCGACAATCATTTGGTAGATTCTGCTGGTACGGGTGATTGGCATGTTGGTGAACAACCAGATAGACGCTCGGTTGCGGTTGCTAAAAAATATGGTGTTGATATTTCTGATCAACGTGCAATGCATTTCAATCCAATTTTTTTCGATGAGTTTGATTTAATCTTTGCAATGGATAAACAAAATTTAATTAATTTGCAACAATTAGCTCGAAGCGAAGAGGAGCAAAGTAAAATCAAATTGATCTTGAAAGATGGAATAGGGCAAACGCAAAATGTTCCTGATCCTTACTACGATGGAGAAGATGCTTTCGAGCATGTTTATCAATTATTAGATGAAGCCACAGACGGAATCATCAAAAAATATAATCTTTAAAATTATACAATGAAAACGGCTAAAGTTTATTTGATTCCTTCACTTTTAGGTGAAAGCGAACACAGTAGAGTATTGCCTTTATACAATCTTGACATTATTCGAGCAATTGATACGTTTGTGGTAGAAAACGAAAAATCTGCACGTAAATTTATCAAACAAGTTTGCCCCGAAAAAGTTCAAGCCGATTTAGATATTTACATTCTAAACAAAGATACAGAGCCAGAAGAAATGTTAGATTTGATCAAATTATTTGATCAAAACAAAACGATCGGAATTATTTCCGAAGCTGGTTTGCCTGCGGTTGCAGATCCGGGTGCGCAGTTGGTAAAAGTTGCGCAACAGAAACGCATCCAGGTAGTTCCTTTGGTTGGTCCATCGTCGATTTTGTTGGCGTTAATGGCTTCTGGAATGAATGGTCAAAACTTTGCTTTTCACGGTTATTTACCAATCGATAAAACAGAACGTAAAAAGAAATTAGCGCATTTGGAAGCTGAAAGCGCGAAAACGGGAATTGCTCAAATTTTTATGGAAACGCCTTATCGTAACAATCAAATGGTAGACGATTTAACGAAGATTCTTCGTGCCGAAACCAAGATTTGTGTCGCGTGCCACATTACATTAGAGGACGAAGATATCCGCACGTTATCGATCAAAGAGTGGAAAAATGAAAAGTATGATTTTCATAAACGTCCTGCTATTTTTGTGATGCAAGCTTAAAATTTTATAATATAGATCAACACTTCGTGTTGCTTTTCACGAGTCGTTTATCCAAAGTAAATAAAATAGCCAACTTGAAAAAGTTGGCTTTCTCGTATAATCGTTTTTTGCGGTGAAAATAGTTGAAGTGAGAAAATTAAAAAGTTTATTCTTTTATACGATTCTTCAAATCCATTTCCGCACCGAGAATTCTTGTTATTTCAATTTCATCTTTAGTTAGAATTCTATAAAAGATAATGTGTTGATTGGCTAAAAATCCGTAAAGTTCAGAATTAATCTCACTATAATTTCTTCCAATCATGGGGTTTTCGGCTAATAACTGACAAAAATTGATTAGTTCTTCATAATATTTATCCGCTTGATTCTGTGACCACAATTCAAACGTATATTCATATATTTTCGAAAGATCTTCAACAGCTTTATTTGTCAAGAAATACTTAGCCATTATTTTTTATTTTGGCTTTCAAAGTTTCGAGGTGTTTTTTTGCATCAAAATCCTCTGCAATTCCACTATCTATACCTTCTTGTATCGAATTTTTCAATAACTGAATTTTATCTTCTTCTTCTTCCAAAAGTCTCAAACCAGCTCTAATAACCTCACTTGCATTTTTGTATCTTCCTTGAGAGACTTTTGTATCAACAAATTCTTCAAAATAATTTCCCAAAGAAACAGATGTATTTCGTCCCATAACGTCTTATTTAGTTTAATAAAATAAAGTTACCAAATTTTGGTAACTATTGCTAATGTTTTAATATTGAATTTGTTTTATTTAGAAAATAGGTGGTATAGGATTCTCAATTTTATTTCTTTTTATATAATAAACTGTCATTAAAATGATACATAATGTAGCGATTGTAGTTATTCCGGTTAAAAAATAGTAGGTGGTTTTGTGCGTATTATAACTTAATAAAATTTTATTTTCTTTCTCTATTTGAACTATATCCAAGTTATTTTTATTAGAATTTGAAGGTGAAAAATATACTTTTACTTTGTCACCGTGACTAATATTATTATCAAGCTCTGAATAATTTTTAGTCATTTTGTATACTGCGAGATTTTGAGGATAATTAGAAAGTTTTAAAAAGAATATTTTAGAATTTTTGTTTGAATTTATAATACCTTTATTTGTTATTATACCTTCAACTTGCGAATATTTAGATAAATCTTTAGAAGCTTGATTATAAAAAATATAAGTTAGTAGGGTAAAGAGTGTGATACCAAATAGTATTGCAAATACATTTATAATTTTTGTAAACATTAATTGGATTTTGTAAGATATTTCAAGTTATATTCAAATTTACAACTATAATTTTGGTTTTAAAGTTTAATAATCAAACAAATTCAACCTATATTTAAGTTAAAATCATCCAATATGAGAAAAATAGAACAACTTTTTAGTGAATATGGAGAAAGTCATCAAAATGGAACAAACAAAACTATTCATTGGATTTGTGTTCCTTTAATCTTTTGGACGATTCTTGGTTTTATATCCTACATTCCAGCGCCGCATTTGTATGTTCAGAACTTTGGTTATATCAGTATAGCTTCAATCATTGCATTGGTTATTGTTTCAATATTTTATTTTAGATTATCGGTTGTCGTTGGTTTCATTATGATTTTTCTAATGTTGATTATGGAATATTTTATTTCGTTGTGCAATGTGCAATTCGGTACAAAATCTTGGTTAGTTTATTTGGTAGTATTTATTATCACGTGGATTTTACAATTCGTTGGACACAAAATATAAGGGAAGAAGCCAAGTTTTCTCAAAGATTTACAATTTTTGTTGGTTGGTCCTATTTGGTTGTTAGGTTTTATTTTGAGAAAAGTTGGTATAAAGTATTAATCTATTTCTTACTCAAAATTTCATTTACTTTTTTCTCAATGGCCTCTGATAATCTGCTAAAACCTAAATCATTTGGATGAATTCCGTCTGTAGAACCTTCGTTATCCGAACCAATTAAATTATCACCTTTCAATAAATACAAATCTTTTATGCCTTCTTTTATCAACGCATCGTATTGGGCTCGATAGGTTTGATTTTGTCTTGTCATATCTTCGTGAGCGATTAAATCAAATTTACTCATTGGTCGAATCAAGCTTTCTACCATCAAGATTGGTGTTTTTGGATGATATTTTCGGAGTAATTTGACGAACGGAATTGTTCTACTTTTGATCTCTTCGGGTGAACTATTTGGAACACAATCCAAGATAAACAAATCAACCCCTTGAATATCTTTGATCATTTCAGCCAATTCAATTTCAATTTTTGCACTTCCACTCAAATCAAGATTAATGAATTCATAGCCTGTTTTTCGTGTTAAAATAGAAGGATAATTCATTCCAGGACGACTTGCCGAAGCACCTTGCACAATGCTTGAACCATAAACCACGATTTTCTTTTTATACGCAATCGGTTGATTGATAAAATTAGCGGAAGCATCAATTCCTATTTTTAAATCTGTAATTTCGTTCCAAAGTGGCAAATAAAGTATGAATTCCTTTTCTGTCTTTGATAAATTCTTGACGATATCAATTCACTTTTGATATTTTGCTGATTTGGTAAAGCCGCACCTGCAAAAATCCACTTTCCGTTTTCTTTGATATACAAATCCAACCCACGCGCCATAATTCCAGTTGTATTCGCGCCCAAATAAGTAGAACGAGTTGTCCAATCCAGTTTTATTTGTGAAGTATTCGATTTGAATGTAACATATAATCCAGCGGGAGCAGTAAATAAACCTTTTACTTTTTCAGGAAGATTTGCGTATTTGTTGGTATCGATTCTATGGTAAAAAGGTGTATTATCAAAGGCTTTTCCTTGTACAGTAAATTCTTTGTTCGTGATATATTTGATTTGTCCAACTACGTGAAAAGAACAAATAAGTGCAAAAAACAGAAAGAATTTTCTCATTGGTTATAATTGATTAAAGGTTAAAATTAAAAAAAGACTTCCAATTTGGAAGTCTTTTTTTTGTTTCATGTGTTTGTCTTAAGCGTGTTTACACTTTAAGGTCTGTATGAGCGCCTAAAAGTGTTTTATTTTCTTCGATAATTGGATCAACCAAATCTTTTAAGAATTCTTCTGTTTGTTCAGAAGCAAATCCTGTAAAGTTTTTCGGATCTAATAATTCGACTAATTTCTCTTTGTCAATTTTTACATTTTCATCGGCAATGATACGTTCAATTAAATCGTTAGATTTTCCTTCCATTTTCACTTGTTTTGCAGCTTCCATAGAATGTGTACGGATAATTTCGTGTAATTCTTGACGATCTCCACCATTTTTAACACCTTCCATAATGATATATTCGGTTGCCATAAATGGTAATTCTTCCGCGATATGCTTCTCGATGATTTTAGGATAAACGACTAAACCATCTAAAATATTGTTCCAAATGATTAAAATTGCATCAATCGCTAAAAATGCTTGAGGTACTGCTAAGCGTTTGTTAGCCGAATCGTCCAACGTTCTTTCGAACCATTGAGTTGAAGCAACCATTGCAGGAGAAGTTGCTAAGGACATCACGTATTTCGCTAAAGAGGCGATACGCTCTGAACGCATAGGATTGCGTTTGTATGCCATTGCAGAAGATCCAATTTGATTTTTTTCGAAAGGTTCTTCAATCTCTTTTAAATTTTGTAATAAACGCAAGTCGTTTGTAAATTTATGTGCAGATTGTGCAATGTTTGATAATAATTCTAATGCTTGAGCATCAATTTTACGATCGTAAGTTTGTCCTGAAACTGCAAAAACATTTTTGAATCCGAAACGTTCAGATAATTTTTTGTCTAATGTTTTTACTTTTTGGTAATCTCCATCAAATAATTCTTTGAAAGAAGCCGCTGTTCCAGTTGTTCCTTTTACACCGCGAAAACGTAACGTATCTATTCTGAATTCTAATTCTTCTAAATCTAATAAAACAGATTGTAACCAAAGTGTTGCACGTTTTCCAACGGTTGTTAATTGTGCTGGTTGGAAATGCGTAAATCCTAAAGTTGGTAAATCTTTGTATTGACGCGCAAATTTTGCTAAACCATCAATCACATTGATTAATTGTCCTTTTACATGTTGAAATCCATCACGAATCTGAATCAAATCTGTGTTATCGCCAACAAAAGCCGAAGTAGCGCCTAAATGAATAATTGCTTTTGCGCTTGGTGCAACATCTCCGTACGTATGCACGTGAGCCATTACATCGTGACGAAATTTCTTTTCGTAAGCCGCAGCAACATCATAATCAATATTAGTTGCATTATTTTTTAATTCTTGAATTTGTTCGTCTGTAATATCTAATCCAAGTTCCTTTTCAATTTCTGCCAAAGCAATCCAAAGCTGTCTCCATGTTGTAAATTTTTTCTCAGGAGAAAAGATATATAGCATTTCGTCGCTACAATATCTCGATTCTAAAGGATTTTGATACTTGTTCATTGTATTTGTTTGTTTTGTTTTTTAAAATTTTTTCAAAATGGTTTGCACATCTTTCACATAATAACCTTCGAAAAGGTAAGCGTGTATCAGCAATGGAAATAATTGTGCAATTGGTAAACGCTCTTCGAAATTTGGTGCTAAAGGATTATTTTCGTGATAGGCATCAAAAAATACATCATCAAATCCTCCAAAAAGCTTTGCAATAGCCAAATCCATTTCGCGATGACCATAATAAATTGCAGGATCTATAACCGAGAATTCGCCTTTTTTGTTGGCTAAAATATTTCCATTCCAAAAATCTCCATGCAATAAAGCAGGTTTTTCTTCTGGAAATATCGAATTCAATTGTTTACATAAACTCTCTGCAGATTTTATTTGTTTTGAATTGATTAATTGTTTGTTTTGCAATAGTTTCATCATTGGCATGATGCGATTTTTTGCATAAAATTCGCTCCAAGAATCTGTTAAACTATTCGGCTGAACGACAATTGCAATGTAATTATCTTCTGACCAACCAAATTGTTTACTTGTATTTTGATGAAGTTTTGCTAAATTTTTTCCTAAGTTTTCCCAATTTACAACAGTTGGAGTAGAGGTTTCCATCCATTCTAATAATAAATATTGAAAATCTTTTCCAGCTTCGCCAACATTTACCACTTTCGGAACCGAAAATGTTTTGGTCTTTTTGATGGCTTCTAAAGCACGTGCTTCTTTCTTGAAAAGATGAGGAAAGTTGTTTGCGGAATTTACCTTTAAAAAATATTTTTTATCAAACGATTCTAATCGAAAAGCATCGTTAATATCACCACCTTTCATCGGGACGATAGAATCTATACCTAAATTCAATTGTTTTAATCGTTCTAAAATTTCGTTCATAAAAATATCTCATAAAGTTATAGCCCAACAAAAGTCAGGCTATACTATTTAATTTATTAAAATAAAGTTGTTCTAATAATGTTTTGAGAACGCTCTGGTCCAACCGAAACTAAATAAACTTCGATTCCTAAGTATTTCTCAATGTAGTGAATGTAATCTTGCGCTGTTTGCGGTAACTCATCAAAAGATTTTACGTTTGTAATATCTTCTTTCCATCCTGGTAATTCGTCGTATTGCGCTTCGTAATCAGCTAATTTAGTTGTAGAAGAAGTGAAATAATCAATGATTTTTCCGTCTTCTGTTTTGTAACCTGTACAAACTTTTACTGTATCAATATTCGACATTACATCTAATTTAGTAATTACTAAATGTGTAATTCCATTAATCATACAAGCGTGTTTCAATGCAACTAAATCTAACCAACCTGTGCGGCGTGGACGACCTGTCGACGCTCCGAATTCGTGACCAACTTGACGAATTTGTTCTCCTAATTCGTTGTCCAATTCTGTTGGGAAAGGACCGTTACCAACGCGTGTACAATATGCTTTCGAAACTCCAATCAAATTTTTCAATTTTGTAGGAGGAACTCCAGCACCAACACAAACTCCACCTGTTGTTGGAGAAGATGATGTAACGAATGGATATGTACCAAAATCGATGTCTAACATTAATGCTTGAGCACCTTCGAATAATACATTTTTACCTTCGTCAATTGCGTGGTTAATTTCTAACTCAGAATCTAAGATACGTTCTTTCAAACGCTCACCATAAGCTAAATATTTTTCGTAAATGTCTTCGAATTTTAATGGTTCTTTATTGAATAATTTTTCGAATAAAGCATTTTTAACCACTAAATTTTCTTTGATTTTTTCTGCTAAAACTTCAGGATTTAATAAATCAATTGCACGAATACCAACGCGCGCTACTTTATCCTCATAACAAGGACCAATTCCGCGTTTTGTTGTACCAATTTGACTATCTTTTCCTGCAAATTCTTCACGATATTCGTCTAACAAAATGTGATAAGGCATGATGATATGCGCTCTTCTCGAGATAAAAACGTGATCTGTAGATAAACCTTTTGCTTCTAATTGTTCAGTTTCTGCAAAAAAAGCTTCAGGATTTACTACGACACCATTCGCAATAATACATTTTCCTTTGCATTGTAAAACTCCAGAAGGTAATAAGTGTAAGACAAATTTATCATCGCCTACATATACCGTATGACCAGCGTTGTTACCACCTTGGTAGCGTACAACATAATCCGATTTTTCGGCTAATACATCTGTAATTTTTCCTTTTCCCTCGTCACCCCATTGAAGACCGACTACTACGTGTGTTGACATATTGTTTGTTCGTTATTTGATTTGGAATAAAAATGAAACTAATCATCTTTTCTTGGTTCACTGCAAAGGTAATTTAAACCTTGTCTTAAACAAATTTAAAACTCAATTTAGCACGATTATTTTTCAAGATTTTGTTAATAATTTTTCAAGATAAAATTAACCGAAAAATAACCGAATCCATTCAAATAAAAAGCGTATTTTTACAAACTTTTACACCAAAAATTTCTATAATGAAAATTGAAATCTGGTCGGATGTAATGTGTCCGTTCTGTTATATCGGAAAAAAACATTTTGAACAAGCTTTAACGCAAATTCCTTATCAAGATAAAATACAGGTTGAATGGAAAAGTTTTCAGTTAAATCCTGATTTATCAAAAACTGAAATTACTTCTGTCAATGATTATTTAATCAAAACAAAAGGAATTTCGGAAGAACAAGTTTCGGCAATGAATAATCAATTGGCTGAAATGGGAAAAGTTGTTGGAATTGATTTTCAACAACAAAATTCTAAAGTTGTCAATACGGGTGATGCTCACCGATTGATTCATTTTGCGCAAGCGAATGGAAAAGGTTCGGAAGCAGAAGAAAGACTTTTTAAAGCGTATTTTACAGAAGGTAAAAATGTAGCTGATTATGAAGTTTTGGCTGAATTGGGAGAAGAAATTGGTTTGAACAAAACCGAAGTTCTTGAAATGCTAAATTCTGATGCAAATGTTTTTGAAGTTGCTTCGGATATTTTAGATGCGCGTAATATTGGTGTTTCTGGCGTTCCGTTTTTCGTAATTGACCGTAAATATGCACTTTCTGGTGCTCAACCAGTCGAGTATTTCGTTTCTGCTTTGACACAAGCTTACGAAAAAGATCATTTGGACCAACCACAAAATGGTGCTTCTTGTGATGTAGACGGAAATTGTGATTAATACAATTTGCAAATAAATATAGAAAAGGACTTCAATTGAAGTCCTTTTTTTCGTTTTATATTGATTGATAATTTTCTAAAAATTGTACAATTTTTTCTGCTAATTGATTTTTATGAAAAGAGCTTTTCAAAGTTTTATATTCAATATCAGTCAACAGAAGATCATTCGTTCAATTTTAATTTTGGGCGAAGAATTCAACGACCAGCTTTTTGGGAATTAAATCCAAATAAATGGTATAGTAATCCTATTTCTTACACAGAAGGAAATCCTTTTATGCAACCAGCTTTTGTGTATAATTTCGAGTTAAGTTATGGATTCAAAGATTATTTACAAGCAAAAGTTTATTATCAAAATATACAAGATGATTTTGGTCAAATTGCCTTTCATCAAGAACAAGAATTGGATGGAAAATAGAGAAAAAACAAAAAATCTCAGAGCAAAATACTCTGAGATTTTTTTATGTCTAATTCTTCAATGCTTCAAAAATTTTATCTGCTATTTTAGGGTAATTACTTTCGTTTGTTAATATTTTTCGGTCATCGTCATTTGTCAAATAACCGATTTCAATCATAATAATTGGAACTTGTGAATCTCGTAATATTTTCGAATTTGTTTCAACAATTCCTAAGTTTTCAAAACCTAAAGAACTTATACTTGTTCCAATTTTTTCGCCAAGTATTTTACATTCTTCGAAAGTAGGATTCAATGGAGAAAGGTGAATTTCTGTTCCTTTTTTCGAATCTTTTACATTATAATTTGCGTGAATTGATAAAACCAAATCAGGTTTTATTTCATTAATCATTTTCGCACGACTTGTATTGATAATTTGTTCGTCACCTTTTCTCAATAATACAAAATCAATATCTGTAAAAGGATTTTTTTCTTGAATAATTTCTGCAATTTTCAGCGCAATATCTTTTTCCTGAAATTCATCTTTTTTTACGCCAGTATCTGTTCCTCCATGTCCAGCGTCCAAAAGGATTACGCGCTTTGTAGAAAGTGTTTTATTTTCGATAAAATTTGTTTGTGCAAAAAGACTTGTTGTTAAAATTAAACAAAAGATCTGTAATAGTTTTTTCATGGTTGTTCAGATTAAATTGACCAACTTTAAGCAATAATTGTGCTTATTTTTCTAAAAAAATGGTTAAAAAAACTTTTTTTAAAACAAACCTCGCGCTTTTATCTCTAAATATTTATTGATTAAGTTAATAGACAATTCTTGTGGTTCGCAGTAAATCGTTAAAATCCCGAATTGATGCAAACGATTTATGATTAATTCTTTGTCGTAATTAAACTTTTCGGCAATTGTTTGATCGTAAATATCAGTAGTAGTCTTTGCTTTCTGATGATTAAGTTTTTTCAATTCCGAATTTTTAAATAGAATCAAAACGACAACATGCGATTTTTTAATCAATTTCAGATATGGTAATTGACGTTCCAAACCATCAATTGTTTCAAAATTGGTATAAATAAATAAAAGCGATCGTTGCGTTAATTTTCGTTTGATATAGGCATACAATTGTCCAAAATCACTTTCCAAAAAATCAGTTTGTACATTGTATAATTTCTCCAAAATCAATTGCATTTGATGATTTTTTCTATCCGCAACAACGTGATCTTGAATTCTTTTATTAAATGTTATTAAACCTGCTTTTTCATTTTTTTGAAGTGAAATATTTGCGACAACTAAGCTAGAATTGATTGAATAATCCAACAATTTTAAACCATCAAAAGGCATTCGCATCGTTCTCCCTAAGTCAATTAACGAATAAACAGGCTGCGATTTTTCTTCCTGAAATTGATTGACCATCAGTCGATTTGCTTTTGCCGTTGCTTTCCAATTGATTAAACGATATTCGTCACCAATCGTATAATTTTTTATATTTTCAAATTCTGTATTTGTTCCAATTTTTCGAATCCTTTTCATTCCAAATTGATTCTGTAACTGAGCGGTAGAATATAATTGAAACTGTTTTAATTGCAAATAAGAAGGATAACAAGCAATCGAAATTGGTTCGTTTATTTTGATCTTTTTCTCAATCAATCCAAAAACAGAAATAAATACATTTGTTAATCCAAATTTATATGAACCTCGTTCTGTTGGTCGAATTTTGAAATCAAATTTAGTATTTTGACTACTTTTAAATCGTTTTCTAAACTGAAAATCTCTTAATTGTAATTGAACAGGAAACTCTTCTATAATCCTTACATTTAGAGGGAATTGATAATGATTTGTTACGAAAAGTTCCAATTCATTTTCATCACCATTTGAAAGTCGTTCTGGATAATTTCGAAGAACTTCAATGGAAGTTTTAGGAATATAAACCAAAAATATTTCGACAATAACACTGACGATAAAGACAAGTGTCAAAATCTTTGCAATAATGTAAATAGGAGATAGAAAAAATGCAATCACATAACAAAATGCAATGAATAATCCCGCATAAAAAAAGCGATTGGTAAGAAATAAGCTTCTGAAAAATTTCATTAACGAGGAATTTCTACGCGATCAATAATTTGCTGAATAATATGTTGTGTTGTAAAACCTTCCATCTCTTTTTCAGGAACCATCACAACGCGGTGTCCCAAAATTGTATGCGCAATTTGCTTGATATCTTCTGGAATCACAAAATCGCGTCCATTCACCGCTGCATTTGATTTTGCAGCATCTAAAATCGCGATAGAAGCACGTGGCGATGCACCCATATACAAGGTTTGATCGATTCTGGTTTGATGAACAATTGTCGCAATATACGTAATCAACGCTTCGTGTACGAAAACTGATTTTATGCGATCTTGGAACTCAATAATTTCATTTCCTGAAATTACTTTTTCTACCAACGTTTCTTTGTCAATATTTTTGCGTTCTTGTTGTTCTTTCAATAATTCAATTTCACTTTCTAACGAAGGATATTTGACATAAATCTTAAACATAAAACGATCCAATTGTGCTTCTGGTAAGCGATACGTTCCTTCTTGCTCGATTGGATTTTGAGTTGCAAAAACTAGAAAAGGAGCTTGTAAAGGATAAGTTGTTCCATCAACCGTCACTTGTTTTTCTGACATCGATTCGAATAAAGCCGCTTGAGTTTTTGCAGGCGAACGGTTAATCTCATCAATTAAAATAATATTCGAAAAAATTGGTCCTTTTTTGAACTCAAATTCATTGATTTTAGAATTTAAAATAGACGTTCCAATCACATCAGAAGGCATTAAATCTGGCGTAAACTGAATTCTACTAAAACCAGAATCTATCGTTTTTGCCAACAATTTTGCCATCATTGTTTTGGCAACTCCAGGCAAACCTTCTATCAGAGAATGTCCGTTAGAAAGCAAAGCCAAAATTAATTGATCGATAATATCATCTTGTCCGACAATTACCTTTTTCAATTCATTTTTTACAGTTTGCATTTTATGTTGTACATCCGAAAAATCGACTCTATTTTCGAATGGTTGATATGTATTTTCGCTCATTAGATATTTGCTTTTTGTTTATAGTTTTCGATGATTTGATACACAATTTTCAAATCGTGTTCATTTGGTTGATTTTTTTGATAAATATTTTTCAGAATCGTGAATTTTTCAAGACATTCTTCTTGGCTCAAATTTGCTTTTTGTGCAACAATTTCAATGAATTGTTTGTTTGTAATATCGTCTGTTTCGATTAAAAATGTTTTTCTCAATTTGTATAAAAAATAATCGATTTTCTTTGAAACAATGTCTTTTACTTCGCCATTTTCTTGGTATAAAGAGGAAATTGTCTTAGCAAATTCGACGGTATGATTTTCTTCTTTGGTATAAATTGGAATGATGCGTTGTTCGCGTTTGCTTCTAAAAATTAAAAAGAAGAAAAGTAAAACCAATAACGTAATCCAAGCAGCTTTTAGAGCTGGTTCGCTCATTATGAAACGCATCATTGATGAACTTCCTGCATAAGTTTTCGAGGTATTGTACCAAAAAATAGTTTTCCCTTTCAGTGGTTCTAAAACTGATTTAGCATAGAAATAACTGTCCTCATTTAACAAATAATAATTGGTAAAATAAAGCGGTTCTGCGTGATATAAATAATAACCTTTATAATTTTTTGGTTTGATTTTTAAATAATTTGGGTAAGCCTTATCTTTATAAGTAATTGTTCCAAAAATTTCAGAATCATTTGTGATATCGCTAAAATAGTGATGTTCGATTTCTTTTTTCTTCTTTATTTTGAACAATTTATTTGTTCTAAGTTCAAAATTATCATTAATATTTATTGTCTGATTGTACAAGATATTCTCTTCAGATTCCGTAGAATCAGTTGTTGGCGTATCTGTAGAATACGTTTCTTCGTTAATATCTTCTTTTCCATTTGTGTCATCACCAAAATTGTCATAATAATCTGCAATCATCACAATTCCACCATTTTCGGCAATTTTGCTCAATAAATTTTTAGAAACTGTATCAAAATAAATTTCAGAACCGAGCACAACAACTGCATAATCTTTTGCTTTTTTAGGATCAATTTTTAATTCAGAAAGTTTTTCCAAATCTTTCATTTTCCCATTAGATAACTTCCCAAGTTCTTCGTGCATAATAAATAATCCGTACGGATCTTTACTATTTTGATAAAGGCTTACATTCCATGATTTAGGAAGCTTATAACGAAGTTTTGAGAAAGAAAATATAAAAATTCCGATCAATAAAATAGCGCCTAATAGAATACCTAATTTCTTTTTCATGAGGCTAAATATTGGTTAAACTGATTGAAATTTGTCTTGAATTCGTGGTATTTATTTTCATCAATTTTAAATTCTCCAAACCAAACTTGATTGAAAATTTTAGTATTTTGATTGAATAAAATCTTTGATTTTTCGTCTTTTATTTGATTGATAAATTGTTGATTTGTTTTCTTCGGATCCCATTCAATCCAACCTTTTTTATCTAAATTTTGTAGATTTTGATAATGCAAATAACGAATTGCTAAAGCAAAATTTTGTTCTGTTTCTGCTTTATTGATTAATGAATTCAAATTAACTTCGGCTAAATTTTCTTCGATAAAATCAAAATCAGATTCGTCATATAATTTTTTCGAATTTCGTTTAAGAATTCCACCATTTTTGTAAATACGTGTGGCAAGAAAAATTAAGAATAATCCAATTACAAAATAGAAAATGATTTCCCAAGGTAAATAAGAGAGAAATCTAAAAATACCTTCGATTATTTTTGAGAAAAAGCCAGGTTCGAATTCTTTTTTAGGTTTTGGAACATCATTATAATCAAATTCTTTTCCAGCATATTTTTCTTTGAATGCTTTAAATTCTGCTGTTTTTTCTTGTGCAAAAACAACGAATTGAATTAATAATAATGTAAATGTAAAAAATAGTCTAAATTGTTTCATTCGATTCTAAAGTTTGATTGAACGAAAAAGTTTTTTGTCTATTTTTTTGAATCGGATAAATGATGTAATACCAAATAATTAAGATTAATGAAAGGATTATTACCAATAAACTCAATACAATATTAACATCATATAAACGCGTAATAAAACCTTCGATAAATCCAGCTATAATAAACATTGGAACAGTGCTTAATAAAATCATTACCGCTTCTTTTGCTTTGATTGTGAGTGATTTTTTTCGCGATAAAGTTTTTGGAAACATAAAGCCATTTCCAAGCATTAATCCGCAAGCTCCAGCAATAATAATCACCGAAATTTCGATTGTTCCATGCATCCAAATTGCTGACATTGCCTTTCCCAAAACGCCTTCTTTGAAAAACATATAATGAAATGCACCTAACATAATTCCGTTCGAAAATAGAATATATCCTGATCCAATACTGAAAAATAATCCTAATGTAAAAGCAAAAAAAGCAACACGAATATTGTTGATGGTTATAGCTAATGTAGAGCCAGTCTGACTTCCTGATTTGTAAATTGCTGCAGGATCACCTTTTTTGATGTTCATTAACGTTTCGTCTACATATTGATTTCCTAAAATTAATCGTGTAAAATCTGGATCGAAATGCGATGATAAAACGCCAATTAAAACCGCTAAGGCAAAAATTAAGAATGAATACAACAACATTTTGTGATTTTTGTAGACTACATTTGGCACATCTTCTTTGAAAAATTGCACAAATTGATTCCCAGAAGTTCGTTGATCTTTGTAAATTGACTGATGCGCAAATAAAGCTAACTCGTTCAAATAATCTTTTGTCTTACTTTTTGGGTAATAAGTTTGAGCAAACGCCAAATCATTTGTAATTTCGATGTAGTTTTTTGCTAAAATATCTGGATGAACATCAATTTTATTTTTCAAATTATGTTCAATATCAGACCATTTAGACTTATTTTTATCAATAAAATGCGCTTCTCTCATTGTAGAGTAGTTGTTAGTGAACCAAATATATGAATAAACTTTTAGTCAATACACCTCAAAACGTGCAAATTGCTTATAATATTGCACCACTTGGAAAACGTTTGCTTGCGTATATCATCGATATGATTATCCGAATCATATTAGTCTACGGTATGTATTATTTCTCTGAGTTTATTCCGAATAGAGACGAATGGTTTCGTATGGGAATTTATAGTATAATAGGTTTTATATTTTTACTTTATCCGTTGGTTCTCGAGATTTTAATGAAAGGGCAAACAATTGGAAAATGGATTATGAAAATTCGTGTAATACGAATGGACGGAAATCGTGCCAATAATTTTGATTATTTCTTGCGTTGGGTAATTGGAAGTGTCGAATTGTTTTTATTTACTGGACTTATCGCGTTGATAACGATGATTATAAATAAAAATGGTCAACGTTTAGGTGATATTGTTGCGAATACATGTTTGATTGATTTGAATCCGAAATTAGCTTTATCACAAACTATTTTCGCTGAAGTTTCTGAAACCTATAAAATTCGTTTTCCCGAAGTTTATCGCCTGTCTGATCGTGATATTAATATTGTAAAAGAAAATTTTACGTCTGCATTAAACAATAATAATTATGATATTTTATTAAAATTAACGCGAAAACTGGAGGAAATAATGGAGGTGAAAAGTGATGGTTTAGGAAATATTGATTTTATTCAAGTGGTGATTCAGGATCATTATCATTACCACAAAGACAAGTAAACAGTATCTTTGCAAAAAATAAAGAATAAAATGAATTGTCCTTGTTGTTCTGGAAAAGTATATGCAACTTGTTGCGAACCTTTTCATTTGAATATTGAATTGCCAAAAACTCCCGAAGAGTTGATGCGTTCTCGTTACGCTGCTTTTGCAATGGTTTTGCCTGAATATTTAGTTGATACAACACATTCTTCTACGCAAAAAGATAATGATTTTAGTGATATCGAAGATTGGGCAAAATCGAATAAATGGTTAAAGTTAGAAATTGTTTTTGCTAAAGATAATAAAGTTCGATTTAGAGCTTATTACCAAGACAAACAAGGTGAAATCTACGAACATGATGAACTTTCTAGGTTTGTGCAAGAGAATGGCAAATGGTTTTATGTAGATGGCGAGTTTTATTGATTTTTAAAAATAAATTCAGAAAATATTATTTCAAGCGAAGTCTAGAAATTAAAAAAAATGGATATTTTTTTTGAGCAATTACTTTTACAATTCCTTCAATTTATCCTGAATTTCTGTATCATAAATTTCTAAAAAACGTTCGTCATAAGGATAAGTATCTTTGAATCCTTTCTTAATCAAAACTAAGCTTTTATTGTAATTTATTTTTGCAGAATCTTTCCAACTTTATTTTTGAAAGAAAAGTAAAGTATTGAAGCGAGAATTATCACTACAACAATAGTTAAATAGATAAAATAATTAATGTATTTCATTCTATCTAAGATATGTAAACTTTTTGCATAAAAAAACTCAATCCATTGAATTGAGTTTTTTGTTTTCTATTTAAAATATTGTTCTGCTTCTAACACGCTTTCTGGTCGACCTACGTCGATTAAAATTCCGCCAGAATGATCAAAACCAATGATAGATTCAGTTTTCATCAAGTCCATATAAACTTTCATGATAGAAAATTTACCTTTCTCTGTAATTTTATCAAATAGAGTAGGAGAAATAACATGAATTCCACTAAAAGCTAAATCTTTGCAATTGTCTAAAGAATCTACAGCTTTTATTTCTTCTTCTGTTTTCAGATTTCGCCAACCTTTTAATTCATTTTGTTCATTGAAAAATAGTTTACGAGATGAATTTCGATCAGAAACTGCTAACGTTACTAACGCTTTGTTTTCTTGATGTGCTTTGATAAATTTAGCAAGATTTAGATCTGTTAAAATGTCCACATTCATCACCAAAAAATCTTCCTCGAAATTAGCTTTTGCTTTAACCAAACCACCACCAGTTTCAAGAACTTGATCTGTTTCATCTGAAATAGTAATTTCAATTCCGAAATAATTATTATCTTCTAAAAACTCAATGATTTGATCTGCAAAATGATGCACGTTAATCACGATTTCATTAATTCCGAAAGATTTCAAATATTCTATATTTCGTTGCAAAAGAGGTTTTCCATTTACAACTGCTAAAGCTTTGGGATGGTTGTCAGTAAATGGTTTTAAACGAGTCCCAAGACCCGCTGCAAAAATCATTGCTTTCATATTAATACGCCTCGTTTATCCAATTTTTTTCTTCTTGCACAATATGATGTAACGTAACTTGCGCTTCTGGAAATTTCTCTTGAATATGTTTTGCAGTCGCATCAGCAGAATAAACTGATCGATGTTGTCCGCCTGTGCAACCAAAATTAATTTCTAAATTCTCGAAACCTCGTTGCAAATAATCTTCGATCGAAATGTCAATAATTTGAAAAACACCTTCTAAAAAAACTGCAATTTTAGTTTCTGTTTTCAAGTATTTTTTAACCTCTTCGTCGCGCCCTGTTTGTGTTTTATATGCCTGAATTCGACCTGGATTTAGAATTCCACGACAATCAAAAACGAAACCACCACCATTTCCAGTTGGATCGGTTGGAATTCCTTTTTTATACGAAAAACTACGAACGTTGATGTTTAATTTAGCCATTTATTTTATGATTTATGCGTTCTAACGTTTCTGGAAGAACAAGGATTTTTATAATATGTTTTAATTCTGGATAATTTTGTAATATAGGATAATCGATTATTGATTCTAAGTTTTTAAGCCCAAATGAAATACTTTCTAAAAAGTGTTTTTTACGTTCAATAATTCCTCTCAAACCATAGGTTCCTAAAACTTGTAAAAGTCGAGCAACTACACAATATTCGTACGATTGACGAAAATCTATTGGAACTAAAGTTGGAATTTGTTTGGTTAATTCTTGGTAATAAAATTCGTATAATTCTTTTTTAAATTCAAATGGTAAATTGGCTTTTGCTTGCCAAATTAACGAAACCAAATCATAGACAACAGGTCCATATAAACCGCCTTGATAATCGATAAAATAAGGTTCGTTTTGATGAATCATAATGTTGCGCGTTTGGAAATCTCTGAACACAAAACCTTGTGGCGAAAGTTTATCAAATTGAGACGCAAAACGATCAAAATCTTTGATTAATTTTCCTGCATTGTAATCAATTCCTAAGACATCTAAAAAGTAAAAATTAAACTGAAATAAATCTCTTAAAATTAATGTTTTATCTAATTTTGGATACGAAAAAGTATGATTAAAATCGATTTTAGTTGCACCTTGAATTTGAGCAATTGCTAATTTTTCTAATGTCTTAAAATAATAAGGTTTTGCTTTTTCGAAATCATTCAAGACAATATTCATCAGTGTTTCGTCTCCTAAATCTGTTTGAACATAGGTTGCAAAATCTTCTGAAACTGAAACAATTTCTGGAATATTATTGATGACTTTTTTTAAATCTAAAGAGAACTGAATAAATACTTTATTTTCTTCAATATTAGAGCTTTCAGCCAAAATATACGACTGATTTTGATCAAAAAATCTCGAATATACTCGAGCTGAACCTCCTCCTGAAAGTTGAGTTAAACTTTCAATTGCTTTTTGAGTAAAGTTTTCTTGCAAAAATTGAGCTGTAGTATCGTTCATCAGAATATTTTGCGAAAGTTACGCATATCAAAAATGATTTAAAAATATTTGTTTGCTGTAACTTTTTTCAAAATGCTGCATCTATTTAGTAAAAGAGAAACTAATATGAAAAAAATAGCACTTATTATCGCAATGATTTCGTTACAATCATGTATTACAGTAAAAGTTAATGCAGATGTTGATTCGAATAATTTTTATAGAAAAGTGGATAATCCAAATATCAAATCGCAAGGAACTTTTTTTGACAAAGGAGTGGGGGATTCGAAATGGTCGAATTCGAATGGTGATAATTGGACAAAAGCGAAGTTTGAAGATGCTTCTGGAACGAGTTATATCAAGCTAAATGTTTCGAAAAGTTTAACTGCTAATTTTCATTCGAATATTAAATTAGAAGGCGAAATGATTTTTGAAATTGTAGATCAAAATAATGAAGTAGTGTTTAATCGTCAACTTACAAATTCGAAAGAAGAAAATTTTACAGTTGATTTAGCAAAAGGTGATTATCAAGTTCGTTGGAATTCTACGAATGCAACTGGAAGTTATTTTTTGGAATGGAAACAAGATAAATAACATAAATTTTAGCATATTTTTTGGTCGATCGATTACTTTTTTGATGTATTTTTAGAAAGATTTTAAATAAGTAATTATGTCTTTAATAGATGATTTGAAATGGCGTTACGCTACAAAAAAATATGATCCGTCTTTAATTGTTGAAGAAGAAGACGTTAAAAAAATTGTTGAAGCAGCTCGTTTAGCACCAACTTCATCAGGTTTGCAACAGTTCAGAATTTTAGTTATTAAAAATAAAGAATTGCAACAAAAAATTGTTCCAATTGCCTATGATCAGCAAGCGATTGTAGATTGTTCGCATTTATTGGTTTTTGTAGCTTGGGATCGTTATACAGAAGATCGTATTGATGCAATTTACGATTATACAACGGATGAGAGAGATTTGCCAAGAGGTCGTTTTGGTTCGTATACAGATAAATTGAAAGGAATTTATTTGCCTCAAACTTCTGAAGAAAATTTTGCACATACAGCTCGTCAAGCATACATTGGATTAGGTTTTGCTCTTGCTCAAGCAGCAGAATTGAAAATTGATAGTACGCCAATGGAAGGTTTTGATAATGCTGAATTGGATGATTTGCTTGATTTGAAAGAAAAAGGAATGCGAAGCGTTTTAATGCTTCCTTTGGGATACAGAGACAGTGAAGATTGGCTAGCGCCAATGAAAAAAGTTAGAAATCCGATGAAGGATTTTGCTACGAAATTATATGAATAACAAAAAAGCTTTCTCAATTTTGAGAAAGCTTTTTTATTGAATCTATTTTTACAATCCCAACATTTTTGGACCTTGTTCAAAAACAACATCAACTGGAATGTTTTTTGTTTTCAAGACATCTAAATCTTTTTGTAAATCGTCGTGAATAATTCCTTTATCAGCATATAATTTTTTTACACCATCATAATCTCCATTTCCTTGAAGTGTCAAAATTAATTCTGATAAACCATTCATTGCTTTTTCCATTTTAGCTACATTTACTCTGTAACGTCCATTTGTAGTTTTTTCGAAAGCTCCATTTTCAGCAAAATAGTTAAACGCAATCATGTTTGCTTGTCCGTGTGCAGAACTTGCTCCAAAACGAACTGAACGTAAGATTCCAGCCAAGAAAGTCACAAAATAATCTTCTTGTGTTCCTGTCAATTCACCTTTTTTCAACAATTGATTCACCATATACAAACCAAGAATATCAGCTTTTCCTTCTTCTAAAGCTGAATTAGCTTCTTTTAAAGCATCGCGGACAGAACCTTTTTCATTTACTGTATTTTTGATTCCTAAACCATGCGCCACTTCGTGAAACATCACATTAGAAAAGAATGCATCAAATTTGATGTTTTTCTGTTGGCTTTCATCAATCAAAGCAGTTGCAATTGGGGCAAGAATTTTATCAAATTTCGCTTTCATAGCATTTTTTAATTGCAAACGGCGCGTTCCTTTTTCTAGTTGAACTTTTTCATCATTTGGTAAATTAATCGCAATTGTTTTTCCAGCAGCGTTACAATCTCCCGCATAATACACCACATCATACGCATTAAGATCCGAATCAGTTCCAGGAATTTCTTTTTTGTAATTTGCAGAAACAGGTAAATTCTTCTGTAATTCTGGTAAATATTGAACGAATTTTGCCAATTTTTTCGACCATTCAATATCTTTTACTAAAATATATGCAGAATATGAAGTTTTATATCCAAACAATTGATCTTCGTAATTTTCAATCGGACCAACCACCATATCAATATTTGCATTTTTCATATCCATCCAAGCCAAATCACTTGCATAAAAATCATCGCTTATCAAAGCTGCAGCACGTAATTTTAAATATTTTTTAAGCCCAGCATCTTCTGCTAATTCTGATGCTTTTGTTAAATATTCAGCGGCTTTTGATAATTGATTTTTGAAATTTTCGTGGTATGGAATCGAATATAATTTTCCTTCACGATTACGACGAATAATTGAGTAAGGAGATTTACCATCTTTGATATTTGCTTGTTCAAATTCCTCTTTCGTCATATCAATTGGATAGAAAGTTGCACCAGCAGGTTTTGCTCCAATACCGTTTATAAAAGGCGTTTCGTTATTCAATCTATCCCAAGGACCGTAGTTTATTTTTGCATATTCTTTGGCTTCACCTTTCGTTTCGTCCATCAAATCTATTTTAGCACCATAAGCTTGTTGCCAAAATAAATCGTCCATAATATCTGCCGTTTTGAACATCAAACGTAAAATCTCTTTTTCGTTTTTTGTTAAATGCGAAATATCTGTTGTTAATGGAACTTGAGCATAATATTGAAAAGCGTAATCTTTTGTCATTTCTATTGAGGTTTGAGTTGATTCTGCTGCTGTTTTTTGAGTTGAACAAGAGCTTAAAACTCCAGCAAAAGCAATCATTCCTAAGAATATTGATGATTTTTTCATTTTGAATGTTTTGGTAAATTTACAACGAAGAATCAAACTAAAAATCATTCTTATTTTTTTTATCCATAAAAATATAATTTAAAATAACCAAGAATCCTGACTCCTAATCCAAAAATTAAAAAGCTTTAGAATGCAATTGTAAGAAGTTAGAGATAGAGCTTTTTTCTTATTCAGATTATCACAAATTTTTGCATTGCTCCCAAGTTTTGATATTAATTCAATAAAAAAATCTCAACTTCTATTGAAATTGAGATTTAATATGGGTGAATGATGGGTCTCGAACCCACGACCTCCGGAACCACAATCCGGCGCTCTAACCAACTGAGCTACAATCACCATTTGGTTTGAATTTTTTTTGAAACTAATTCTAAAGTTTTTAGGGTGAATGATGGGTCTCGAACCCACGACCTCCGGAACCACAATCCGGCGCTCTAACCAACTGAGCTACAATCACCATTTGGTTTGAATTTCTTTTGAAACTAATTCTAAAGTTTTAGGGTGAATGATGGGTCTCGAACCCACGACCTCCGGAACCACAATCCGGCGCTCTAACCAACTGAGCTACAATCACCATTTTTATTGCGAAATTAACTTTTATTTAATCTCTCAATTGGACTGCAAATATAGCCTATTAATCGGTACTTGCAAATAATTTTGACAAAAAAATAAAGGTTTTTTACACCTTTATTTCTAAATTAAAGAATCTAAATTATTTACGCCAATATAACTTCGCGAAATAAATCCTTCTCCACCTTCAGTTCCGATTAATCTTCCTAAATCATATGCACGATATCGGATAGAATCTGTAAAATTCTTCGATGAAATTGGTGTTTGAGGTTCGCTCGAATTTGGATCAAAAAATTGCGTTTTATACGCCATGCAAGCTTCCACTTTTGTATCAACAAAACCAGAAATATCAATTACAAAATGAGGTTCTAAAGGCAACCATTGAATGTAGTGGAAGTGCTTTTTTGGACGCCAAGCTGGTAATCCATTATCAATTTTTGGTAAACCCGATAAGAAAATAGCAGTATTCACTAAATCTGAACCTTTTCCATGATCTGGATGGCGATCGTGAGGTGCATTACTCAAAATAATATCAGGTTGATATTTGCGAATGATTTCGACAATTTTCAATTGATTTTCTTTATCATTCAAGAAAAAACCATCAGGAATTCCAAGATTTTCTCTTACAGCAACTCCCAAAATGTTTTTGGCATCATTTGCTTCTACACGGCGCGTTTCATCAGTACCACGAGTTCCCAATTCTCCTTTTGTTAAATCGAGAATACCAACTGTTTTACCGTTTTTAATTTCTTTTGCAAGTGTTCCTCCACATCCCAATTCTACGTCATCAGGATGAGCTCCAATTGCAAGAATATCTAACTTCATTTACTATTTATTTAACCAATCTATTATTTCTTTTGAATCTGGAGTTACTTTTGATGGATAAGAAGCCTCTAAAGTTCCGTCTTCGTTAATCAAAAATTTCGTAAAATTCCATTTTACATCATTATCAGATTTTCCGTTCAATGATTTTTTTGTTAAGAATTTGAAAATTTCATTTTGATTTTTTCCAATTACATCACTTTTTGACATCAAAGGAAAAGTTACGCCATAATTTAATTTACAAAAACTTGCAATTTCTTCATTGTTGTCAAATTCCTGACCTCCAAAATTGTCTGAAGGAAATCCAACAATAACTAAACCTTGATCTTTATATTCTTGATACAATTTTTCTAAAGCATCATATTGAGGTGTGTAACCACATTTTGAAGCTGTGTTAAGAATTAAGATTTTCTTTCCTTTCAAATCCGCGAAATTAAAATCGTCATCATTGATATCTTTGAATGTATAATCGTAAATTTTGTTCACTTTATGAGGTGTTTTTGTTGTTTGATGAATGGTTTGCTTTTTAGAAACTTTCTTAGTTTCTTGCGCATTACAAGCTATAAATAGCCCTAAAAATCCGATGAATAAATATTTCATTGCGTACTATTTTAAACAAATTTAAAAAAAATGTTATGATTTGTAAGTTAAAGTAGGTTAAAATAAAAAAGCTCATCTTTGGATGAGCTTTTTTATTTTATAATATTTAAAGAAATTAATTTTTTGATTTTACGTGGTAAACTTTGTTTTGGAAATACCAAGCTGCAATAGATAAAACTAACATTGCGACTGCTGTTGCAGGAACCCAGAATGGAATTGGAATTGGATCTCCGGCTGCGTATGAGTGTAATCCAGATAAGTAATAGTTAACGCCAAAATACGTCATAATTACTGTCCAAACAGCCCACATTGCTGCAACATTGAAGGCAAATTTCCCTCTCAATCCTGGAACTAAACGCATATGTAAAACAACTGCATAAACAATTACAGAAACGAAAGCCCAAGTTTCTTTTGGATCCCAAGACCAGTAACGTCCCCAAGATTCGTTTGCCCACATACCTCCTAAGAATGTACCAACGGTAAGTAAGAAAATACCAATTGTTAATGACATTTCAGAAACGTAAGTCATTTCTTTTAGCGAAATTTCAATCTTTTTATTTGGTTTAATCATCATGATAATTAATGAGAAAACTCCTAAAATAGCACTTAATCCAAAGAAACCATAAGATGAAACGATAATCGCAACGTGTACAATTAACCAATATGATTTTAGTACAGGAACAAGTGGTGTAATTTGTGGATCTAACATAGAACCTCCGTGTGCAAATCCCATCATAATTACAGCAACCATAGCTCCTGTTGTTGGAATAAATGCGTTTCGGTTTTTGTATAATAACAATCCAGCTAAAACACTAATCCATGAAATAAATACAATGGCTTCGTAACCATTAGACCAAGGTGCGTGTCCAGTTAAATACCAACGAACACCAAGTCCTGCGGCTTGTACGATAAAGACAATAAATATTAATCCCAAACAAACATTGATAATTCGATGAAGTGCTTTGCTTTCTGAAAATAACTGAATGAAGGATAAAATCATTAAAACTCCACCAACCATACAATAAGCAATCATCACCCAAAAGAAAACGTTGTATTTGTTGTATAACACTTCTATCTCAACTTTTGTTGGAGAAGGCACAACATTTTTACCCCATTTTTGTTGGTATTTATCGATATAATCTACCGCATTATCTGCAGGCGTCCAATTACCATTTTCTAATCCTTTCGAAACCATGTTAAAATAAACACTAATCATTCCAAGTGCCATTGTATCGATTTCTACAGGATTTTCTTGTGTTTGATAAATCCAAGAAGTCCAACGCTCTGAAGGATCATTCTGAACTGGAATTATTTTTAATTGATATCCTTTTGCAGTTTGATCTAAAATATTGAAACGCTCTGTAACCTTAATTACTTCCTCATCAAATTTAGAACGCTCTGAAGGTTTTCTTGAGAATGCCTCGTTATAGGCTTTATCTAATTTAAAACGAGTCGTTTTTGGATCGATCAAATTCATTAAAGATGTGTAACCATCTTCGTTTGCGCTTGTAATTTTCTTTAAACGATCTCCTCCTTTATCTCCAACTTCAATCATCGGAGCATTTACCCAATAAGCAGGGTCTAATTGCAAAGAAATAAACCATTTATTGGCAGATAATCCGTGGAATTTATCTTTTTTATAAACTTTTCTAAGGATTTCTAAAGCTTGTGTATTAAGAGGTTTTATACGTCCTTCGATATCTTGTGTAAGTAAATGACCAAATTTATCAGCGTGTTCGTCAGGAATTTTTACATTCTTCGCTAATTCATCTCCATCAGCCATTTTTGTAGAAAAACTACCAATGTGCTCTGATGAATGAACGTTCCCTTTTTCCGAATCAGTCTGAATTTTTTGATGTCCATTTTTTCCTCCATCAGTAGTACTTGGATTTTGAGCAAATGCTAATCCAGAAAGTAAAAATAATGGAAGTAAAATATTTATTTTTTTGGTATGTAAACTTTTTAATAGAGAGTTTAATTGCGTAAAACGAGTTCCTTTCCAGAATAATGAAACAAACATTCCTCCAAATAATAAGAAGTATCCTAAATAGGTAATGTTAGTCCCCCACCAGTCTTGGTTAACTTGTAAAATAGTTCCGTCTTCCGTTGGAAAATAACTCGATTGGAAGAAACGGTAACCTTTATAATCCATTACATTGTTCATATAAATGTGATGTTTTGTTTCTTTTCCCTCGTCGATAACTGTAATGTTAGATTCGAAAGAAGAAGGATTTGTAGAACCAGGATAACGATCTAAAATAAAGTCATCTAAACGAATGCTAAATGGAACTTTTACTAATTTAGAACCGTAACCTAACGAAATATTCATTCCGTCAATTTGTACATCAGCAGAATAATTTGTGACACCCTTTCCACCAACAATTGTCACTGTATCGCGTTTATCACCAACAATAACTTCGGCTCTAATTGCACCAGGTAGATTCTTTTCTTCTGCTTTAAATTTAGAACCTTGTCTATATAAAACTTCACCTTTGAAAGCCGGATTTGGAACTACAAATTGCGCTCCGTTGATTGTATATAACGAACGTAGTTTTAATGGAGCAGGAACATTAAATTCAACTTTTCCAGCACCTTCTTGCAATTTTTGCATGTCTGTAATTTGTCCAACTTGTTGTCCAGCCATTTGTACATATTCTCCTTCGAAAGGCGATTTGATAACCAAATTTTCTCCTTCTCCAGTAATTTGTACCGCACCATCTTGCGGTCTATTGTACGAAACTAAAGTTCCATTAACACTTTTTATTTCACCATTTCTGATGAAAACAGAATTACGTCCAGCTTGTCCAACTGTCACGATTTCTAAAACATTAATTCCTTCTTTTTTTCTTACAACCGTATCTAAAGCGTGAGGTACGTAATCAAAAGTTTTTAATTTAATGACTTTATCTTTGAACTGATATTCACCTTCAAAGTGTCTACGGAACAAAGAACTTGTACTATCTTTTCTGTCAAAATACGTCATATTGTATTGATGATTGTCATACGCCAAACGTTGTGTACCATCATCAACCATCATCTTGAAATAAGATTTGTACGATGTAATTTCGTTACTTGTTCCTCCTTCTGGAATAGGCATTTCACCCTCGAAACTGATGTAACGAGTAATTCCTCCTCCAATAAAAATAAACAAAAATGCTAAGTGGAAAACCAATAAAGGCAATTTTTCCTTTGACCATAATCGGTATCGTTTGATATTCATTAAGAACAAAACGATCAACCAAATCATTAATACCTCAAACCACTTTGCCTCGTAAATAACAGCTTTTGCAGTAGCCGTATCGTAGTCATTTTCAATGAAAGTGGCATAACCCATGGCGATTGCGTAGATGAATAGCAAGACCGTCATGGTTCTGGTAGAAAATAGATATTTTTCTAATTTACTCATTACTTATAATTGATTTACAAAAATAGGTGAGTTTATCAGATAAAGCATTAAAACTTAAATGATTTTTATTAGAATCAATGAGTTAATAGAATGTTAAATATGTTGTGCCAAAATTGATTTTAAATGTTTAAAAAACACACTGTTAATCAGAAATGTTTATAACAAAGTATTTTATTCAAAAATAATTTGTTAAGAAAATATTTAGAAATATCAAAAACATATCTTAAAAGGAACAATTTTTGTTAAAGCTCAATAACCAATTATAATGATATGAAAAAATTAACTCAAATTTTATGTGCTGGAGCTTTCATTTTTGCTTTAGCAAGTTGTCATAACAGCAAGGCTGTTGCATACCAAAAAGATAATGGTACAGGCGGTTATACCGAAGAAAAGGTGAACAATGATACCTATATTGTTAGTTTTGATGGAAACGAATACAATAAAAAAGACAAAACGTTTGACTATGCTTTGTTGAGAGCAGCAGAAATTGGTCAGCGTAATAATTTTGATTATTTTGCAATTTTAAGTACGGTGAACGATAAAGTTTTGGAAAAAAGTAACAGCTATACAAAGTTAGATAATAATGATACGTGGCTGAAAGTACAATATTTCAAAAACAGTAAACCGATAAAATTTCAAACGGTTTATGAACCAGCTGTTGTAATAAAAGATTTGCATAAAAAATATAAAATTAAATAAGAATACAAACCACTCATTTGAGTGGTTTTTTATTTTTGAATAATTTAACATTTTCGATGACACAATGTGGCGTTTTAACTTCTCAACTTTGTATTATGTTCGCATTGATAGATTGTAATAATTTTTACGCCAGTTGCCATCGTGTTTTTCAACCGAAGCTTCTTCATCAGCCAATTGTAGTATTGTCTAATAATGATGGTTGTGTAATTTCGCGTTCTGCCGAAGCAAAGTTAGCTGGAATTCCAATGGGTGCGCCTGCGCATCAATTTCAACGTATTTTTGAACAGAAAAAAATCAAAGTTTTTTCGTCAAATTATCAATTATATGCGGATATGAGCAATCGTGTAATGTCGATTTTATCGTTGTATTCGCCTGATCAGGAAATTTATTCGATAGACGAATGTTTCTTAAAATTGAATGGATTTGATCGTTTTGATTTGAAAAATTACGGATTAGAAATCAAATCTAAAATATATCAATTTACAAAATTGCCAGTTTGTGTAGGAATTGCTCCAACAAAATCCTTGGCGAAATTAGCGAATCATATTGCGAAAAAATTTCCAGAAGTTCATCAAGGGGTTTATATTATTCAGACTCAAGAACAAATCCATAAAGCGTTAAAATGGTTAAATATTGAAGATGTTTGGGGAATTGGTCGACGAATGTCGCGACGTTTGAGAATGATCGGTGTCAATAAAGCGTTGGATTTTGTACAATTAAAAGATGATTTTCTTCGGAAAGAATTTTCGATAGTAGGTTTGCGTTTGAAAAAAGATTTGTTAGGTGAAGCGGTGTTAGATTTAGAAGCGATTTCGGCAAAGAAAAGTATTGCAACGACGCGTAGTTTTGAAGAATATACCAACGATTTTGAATATGTAAAAGAGCGTGTTGCTACTTTTGCGGTTTCGTGTGCAGAGAAACTTCGGAAACAGAATTCTTCTTGCAATTTGGTTACAGTTTTTATTCAGACCAATAATTTTGATAGAAATAAACCACAATATTACCGTACAATTTCGGTCCATTTACCTTACGAATCGAATTCAAGTATAACGTTGTCCAAATTTGCAATTAAAGCGTTTGAGCAAATTTATAAAGATGGTTATGAGTACAAAAAGGCTGGAGTAGTGGTGTCTGGAATTGTTTCGTCAGATCAAAAACAATTATCGCTTTTTGAAGAAGAAAATCCAAATCACCCAGATTTGATGAAAGTCATCGATTTGTTGAACAAAAAATTTGGTGCGGCAAAAATAAAATTAGCTTCGCAAGATTTGAATAAAACGTGGAAAATGCGTCAAAATAATTTATCACCTTGTTATACAACCAAGTGGAAAGATTTGTTGGTGGTGTATTAAACGATAGAAAAAATGAATGGAGAGATAAAAATGTTAGACAAAGAACTCAACCTTTTTGTTATAAATACAGATGGTGAGAAAAAATATATTCCGAATTTTGGTCATGTAAATGCTGGATTTCCTTCACCTGCAGAAGATTTTGTGGACGATAGAATAAGTTTGGACGAACGTTATTTAACGCATCCCGAATCTACTTTTTTGATTGTCGTTGGTGGAGATTCGATGTATCCTGTTTATCAAAAAAATGATATTTTGGTGATTCGGACAGATCTTATTCCGTTGCATCACGATGATATTATTGTTTCTGTTAATAATGAAGATTATACGTTGAAACGCTTTGATAAAATAAACAATAAACTGATTGCGATAAATCTAAATTACAAAGATTGTGTTCAAATACACGAAAATGATGAGGTGGTTATTTTAGGAGTTGTTGGTGTTTTGGTACGAGAAATAACGAATAGAATTTAAATCTTTGTTGTAACTTTTTTATAAAACATGCATCTTAATAGTAAAGATATGATGTTATGAGAAAATTTATTTTATTGTGTTTTGCAGTGATGTTGGTGCAATCTTGTATTACAATTTCAACTGTTTCGAATGTGTCAACGAATGCGTCAAGATATTTGAGTATTGATGGAATTTATAAAACAGAAGGAACAACATATTCAGCAACAAAAGTGATTAGACGAAATAATAATCAAATCGTTTTGGACTTTACACAAATGCAAGGAGAAGTTTATTATTTCTTGAAAACAAATCAAGATATAGAACTTGAATTAGATTATGAAGTGAAACAAAAAAATGGTTTAATGGATTTTTCGATTGTAGATTATACAGGAAAAGAATTAACTCAAATAGGTAGTGCTTCGAAAGGAAAAATGAATAAAAAAGAATCTATTCATTTAGAATCTTATAAAAGTTATAGAATCAATTTTAAAGGAGATGATTTTAAAGGAAAAGTATCTGTTCAGTTAAATAATAAATAAATAAGGTCGAGTTTTACTCGACCTTATTTATTTTATTGAAATGCTCCAATTGTAGGAGTTGTTCCTCGAGGTTGTCCGTTATAATCTAACGGATATTGTTGCGCAAAAGATATTTTTCCTTTCCCTTTAGCAGGTGATTCATTTTTCACAGCTAATTTATTTGCGAAATAATTTGTATTCTCAAACATCGGATCTAACGTAATACTTGCCAAGAAATTTGGCGCAGTTGTCACATTTAATACTGAAGTATCCGCATTGTGAATAACATTGGTGTCAAATAAATAATTGAAAGCCGCACCATCTTTTTTATCCAATAAAATAGCATTTGGCGTGCGTTCATTATATATAATACAATTTCCGAACGTTGCTTTTGTCAAAGCCGAAACATTTTTATCATTGTTTTCGTTACTCAAGAAAAGCGAATAAGCTGGACCAGCACTTGTCGCAAAATTGTAATAATTGGCAAAAGTAGAATGATAAAATTCGTACGAACCACCATATTCTATTGCTAAAGTTGCCAAATTACTATTATTCATCACCAAGTTGTAACCTGTAATTGTAGCGTTTGTTGCTAAAATTCCATACGATTGATTATTAACAATTTTAGCATTACTAATATCTAATTTCGAATTATTTACGTGTAAACCAGTATCTGCACCAATAATTTTTGCATAATTGATTTTTGATGTACTATTTGGAGCTAGTTCGATTTTGTTCCATTGATCAGGAATCGAATCGTATTTATTATCATGACGAGCTGAACGAAATTTCACTTCTTCATTCAAAGCTCCATTTACAGTAAGTTTTGCATTGTTTCCAACTGTTAAACTTGCTCCTTTTTTGAAATAAACTTTTGCACCTTTATCAATTGTTAAATCACTTGTAATAGTTAAATTTCCGTCAATTACTTGGGCTTCGTCCATATTCCAATTTGCAGAAGAAATTGTAGCATCTTTTGTATGAATTTTAGCTTTTTCTATCCAAGAAAGTAACTTGATTTTTTTAGAAGAATTGGTTGTTTTAAAGTTAATTTCGTCATCGTAAAGCGGATTAAGAGGCGCTTCTTGAGCATTTACTTCAACAAAAATAAATAAACTATCCTTTTTGCGAATCGGCACATTTTCGAAACTTGTTCCTGCTTTTCCGTCTACATTTATATTGAAAAATGAATTATTTCCACGTGTCAAATATATTTTTGGAATCACGCGATCATCATTCTCAGGATTATAAATTTTAAGCAGATAGGTTTCAGATTTAGAGAAATTATATACGGTATCTACGGAAACGGTATCTTTGCTAAAGCGCAATTCAGAACTAATTGGATCATAGTCAAAATCATCGCGACAAGATTGAAAACCAATCAAAGAAGCAATACCAAGTCCGGCGATTAATGTTTTTACGTTCATAAAATTATGATTCATTATATAAGTTTAAACAGCAAATAATAGGTTTTATTGTAGATGGACAAAGATAAAAAATAGATTTTTATGAATAGATTCACCAAAAATATTTGTACGAATTACTAAAATGTTTATATTTGCACCACGAAAAATGTGTACAAGAAGTGCAGGTTTAATTTTAAGAAGCCCATTACACTCGAAATTAAATTTGCTTAATGTATTGTTTTAAATGTTTTTTCAATAAAATTGATTGTAACATTCTGTAAATAATATTATCTTTGCACTCCAATAAAGTTAACAAAGAAGATTAAAAAAATGAAAAAAGATATCCACCCAACAAATTACCGTTTGGTAGCATTCAAAGATATGTCTAACGAAGATGTGTTCATCACAAAATCTTGTGCTGATACTAAAGATACATTAGTTGTTGACGGAGTAGAGTACCCATTAATCAAAATGGAGATTTCTTCTACATCTCACCCATTTTACACAGGTAAAACTAAATTGGTTGATACTGCAGGACGTATCGACAAATTCAGAAGCAAATACGCTAAAAAAGGATAAGAATAGGCAACTATTTGCAATCTTTAAAATATATCAAAAACCTACAAGAATTTCTTGTAGGTTTTTTTAGTTTAATCAGGTTTTAATTATAAATTTGTAACGTTATATTAACACAAAAAATAGTTAACTCACATGTCTTTATTCGACAATACACAGTTTGCTTTCGAATCGAAATCAGATAAAGATTTAAAGAAAGCGTATTACTTATACAAGTTAATCGGAAGCCCCGCATTGACAAGTTTTGGAACTAAGTTTTTTAATTTACCATTTGCGGTAGATATCCCATTCGTAAAACCTGTAATTCGTGAAACAATCTACAAACAATTTGTAGGAGGAGAAACGGCAGAACAAGGTGTGGTTGTCGCAAATGAATTATTTAAATATCACGTAAGTTCTATTTTAGATTATTCTATCGAAGGATTAACAGAAGAAAAACAATTTGACGAAGTTCGTGACGTTATGTTACACTTGGTTGATTTAGCAAAATCTAATCAATCAATTCCATTTGTAGTATTTAAACCAACTGCATTTGGTCGAATCGAATTATTTGAAAAAGTAGGGAAGAAACAAACGTTAACTGCAGAAGAAGAAAAATCTTGGGCTAATATTCGTCAACGTTTCGAGGCAGTATGTCAAAAAGGATATGATTTGGATGTTAATATCATGGTAGATGCAGAAGAAACTTGGATGCAAGGTTCTGCAGATGATTTGACTGACGAAATGATGGTGAAATATAACACAAAACGTGCATTAGTTTGGAATACGTTGCAAATGTATCGTCATGATCGTTTGGCTTATTTGAAAGAAATGCATGCAAAAGCAGAGCGCGAAGGATATTTCTTAGGATTCAAAATTGTGCGTGGAGCATATATGGAGAAAGAGCGTGCACGTGCGCAAGCCGAAGGTTATCCATCTCCAATTCAACCAAACAAAGAAGCTTCGGATAGAGATTATAATCTAGCGTTAGAATTTATTGCTTCTCATCACGAGCGTTTTGGTTTATTCGCAGGTTCGCACAACGAAGAAAGTTGCGAATTGTTAATCAAATTGATGAACGAAAACGGAATTGAGAAAAATAATCCAAATTTCTGGTTTGGACAATTATTTGGAATGAGTGATAATATTTCATTCAACTTGGCGCATTTAGGATACAATATTGCAAAATATTTACCTTACGGGCCAATCAAAGAAGTAATGCCTTACTTGGTTCGTCGAGCACAAGAAAACACTTCTGTTGCAGGACAAACAGGACGCGAATTGATGCTGATTGAAAAAGAATTAGAGCGTCGTAAAAAATCGAAATAATCGTATTTTATATAAAGCAAAAATCCACTCAATTTGAGTGGATTTTTTGATTAATTATTATTTTTCTTGATTCTAATCTTGCCTTTATGTTCATGATACATCATACAAGTTGCTTTATTTTCTAACTCTTTGCATGTTTTTTCAAAATCATAAATAACACTCACGGTTTCACCTTCTTTTTTGTCTGAAAATATTTCATTGTTACAAACCAAATAATCCTCTTTGTCATCAACACGAATGTAAGTTCCTGTACAATCTCTCACAATCGTTCCAGTAAATAATCGATCGTGTTTAATACTTGTACTGCAAGAAGATAGGGCTAAGGTAAGGAGAGTAGTTAATGAGAAAAGTAGTTTCATATTTTGATAAATTAATAATCATAAATATAAAGTTTTTTATAGTGTAAATAAATAGAGTTTAACTATATTTTAAAAACTTTTTTTATTAAAATTTAGAATAACCAACATCATCGAATCTTGTAAGGAAGTCACTTGATGAATAACTTTTGGAGGAAGAATATATTCGTCAAATTCTTTTAAATTGACAATCTCAATTTTTGAATCAATTTCTATTTCACCTTTCAGCATTAAAATTTTTGCATTTACAGGTAATTGATGATCGATTAATTTCAAACTTTTTTTTAGTCCAAAAGCAACAACACGCGTATCATCATTTCTGAAAATGATTTTTATAATTGGTTTTTCCGATTCCGAAATCTGATCTAAAATGGCATGTAACATAATGATAGTTTTTGAATTCTCTTAAAATTAGTATTAATTCTTCAAACTATCTGAAAATGAAATATTAATAATTTGTGAAATTTTAAGCAATTGTAATCTTCATTCTTAACACAAAAAAATGTTTAACTTGCGTTTTTAATCATATAAAATGACAACGAATTATTTTGCCGAAATTATTTTACCACTTTCATTAAATGGAACATTTACATACCATCTTTCTGAAATTGATTTACAGCAAATTAAAGTTGGTCAGCGTGTTTCCGTGCCTTTCGGAACGCAAAAATTATATACAGGAATTGTACATTCTATTCATCAAAATGCGCCAGAATTATACAAAACAAAGGCGATTCATGCTTTTTTGGATGATGAACCTTTGGTGACGCAAACGCAAATTAATTTTTGGGAATGGATGGCGAATTATTATATGTGTTCACTGGGCGATGTTTTTCGAAATGCTTTTCCTTCTGCATTAAAATTAGAATCTCAAACTTTTGTTCGATTAATTAATCCAAATTATGAAACAATTGAAGAGCTAAATGATTATGAATTCTTAGTTTTTGAAGCGTTGAAATTGCGTGAAATCATTTCAGTTGAAGAAGCAGCTTTAATTGTAGACGAGAAATCAGCAATTCCAACACTTAAATTATTAATTGATAAAGGAATTATTCGGTTAGATGAAAAACTGAACGAAAAATATACGCCAAAAATTGATAATTATGTCCGATTACATCCAGATTTAAAAGGAAATGAAACTGCCTTTATCGAGATTTTAAATCAATTAAATAAAGCACCAAAACAGCGCGAAACCTTGTTGCAATTGATTACGTTAGAAACGCAATCGCAAGAAAAACCGCTAAAAGTTGCAGATTTTATAAAACAAGGTGCGACAAATGCTGTACTTAAATCTTTAGCAGAAAAAGGAGCAGTTGAAATTTATCAACATCAAACTTCTCGTGTAGATGAAGATGAGAAAGAAGTTGCTGAAATTGCTGAATTGACCTTGAAACAAATTGCAGCTTTAAATCAAATTAAAGAAGATTTTAAGGATAAATCAACCGTTTTATTACATGGTGTAACATCAAGTGGAAAGACAGAAATTTATCTAAAATTGATGGAACAAGTAATTGCGAAAGGAAATAAAGTGTTGTACTTATTACCAGAAATTTCTGTGACAACTCAAATTGTTCATCGAATCAAAAAACATTTTGGAGAAAGAGTAGGAGTTTATCATTCGAAATTCAATCAAAATGAACGTGTAGAATTGTGGCAGAAAACCTTGAATGGCGATTTTGATATTATCATTGGTCCACGAACAGCGTTGTATTTGCCTTTTGATAATTTAGGAATGATTATCGTGGATGAAGAGCACGAATCTTCTTATAAACAAATGGATGTAAAACCATTTTTTCATGCGCGCGATATGGCGATGTTGCTTGGAGGAATGATGAATGCGAAGGTTTTATTAGGTTCAGCGACACCTTCGGCTGAAAGTTATTATAATGCGAAAAATAAAAAATATGGTTATGTCGAATTAACTGAACGTTTTGGGAGTATAAAATTGCCCGAAATTAATTTGATTGACCTCAAAAAAGCGCAAAAGGAAAAAGAAATTACAGAAGATATTTCGCATACACTTCGTGATGAAATTTTCAATCAATTGCATCAAAAAAAGCAAGTCATTTTATTTCAGAATCGTCGTGGATATGCGCCAATTATGGAATGTAATACGTGTGGTCATACGCCCGAATGTCCAAATTGTGATGTCAGTTTAACATATCATAAATTCTCGAATCAACTAAAATGTCATTATTGTGGTTATGCACAAGCAAAACCTTTGCGTTGCCCGAGTTGTGGTTCGTACGAATTGAATACAAAAGGTTTGGGAACAGAACAGATAGAACAGCAAGTTCAAACAATTTTTCCTGAAGCAAAAGTTCGAAGAATGGATGTCGATTCGATGCGAGGGAAATTTGCGTACGAAAAATTGATCGAAGATTTTGAGAACAAAGAAATTGATATTTTAATTGGAACGCAAATGATTACAAAAGGTTTTGATTTTGGAAATGTTAATTTTGTTGGTGTTATTCGAGCAGATTCTTTGTTAAATTTTCCTGATTTTAGAGCGCACGAAAAAGCGTTTCAATTGTTAACGCAAGTTTCTGGTCGTGCAGGTCGTCGTCAAGAACAAGGAAAAGTATTGATTCAATCTTTTCAGCCAGAACATCAGATTTTGCAAAATGTCACAACCTACAGTTATGCACCAACGATGAAAGATATTTTGTATGAGCGAAAAGAATTTTTGTATCCTCCTTATTCACGGTTAATCAAGTTGCGTTTCAAGCATAAAAATAAAGAGCGTTTGGATAAAACGGCGGCTCAATTAGTCGTTTTGCTTAAACCAAGTTTTGATGCAAAATGTTTACTTGGTCCAGAAACGCCTTCGATTGGAAGAATCAATAATTTATATATTACAGATGTGATGATTAAAATTAGACCAAATCAATCACCTCAAAAAGTAAAAGATTTAATTCAAGCAAAAATAGATCAATTGCATACAATTGCAGCTTTTCGTTCGGTACGAATTGATGTTGATGTTGATCCAGTTTAAAATAAAAACCTCCCAAAAGTTAACTTTTGGGAGGTTTTCTTGTTAAGATTCTAAACTTCTTAAATATTGTTGTTGCAAAGATCTACGTCTGCCTTTCATAAATAAGAAAAGGTTTAGCATCAACATTATTCCTAAATAAATGGCGAAACTACCAATTTTTGTACTTAATTTTACAATCAAATCTTCGGTTGTTGCGATAGAAGTCATGTAAACAATTAGCATGGCAAAACCGATATTCAAAAGATAAAAACCAATTTTGAATAATGAATTTGTTGCGCTTGCAATATCTTCTTTTTGATGGAAAATATCGTACATAAATATTTTTCCATTTTTGAATAAAACGTTAGAAACTGCGATTGTCATTAATATTGCCACTGGTAAGTAAACCAAATATGCAATTAGATTGTAATTTGTCATAATTTGCTGTGTTTAAGTGTTTATTTTTTTGCTTTTTCTTGCGATATAAATAATTGATAAATTAATAAAATGTAATATTCCGAGGATTAATAATATAAATCCAATTTTGTAGGACAATGAAGAAAACATGATGGTAATGGAGTCAACTTGTTCCCAGTTTTGTAAACTTATTGCCGAAAAACCTAAATTGACCAAATAGTATCCAATCAATAAAAGATTATTAATCGATTGACAAACAGAATGATTATCGATTAAGTTTGTCAAGTACACAAAACCAATTTTATACACTTTCCAACCAATAAAAATGGTGATGTAGAAAGTAATAATCAGATAAATGATATACGAAATAATATTATACATATTGAATTTTCAATAATTTTTGAAATTTGTGATTCAAAAAAATACGAATTGATTATTTTATCAAATTCGTGATTTTTCCTACCAACCAATGCTCATCAGATTTGATAGCAAGGTCCATTATATTATTGATTTTTGTCGAAACAGAAGATAAATCTTGTAATAATTTTGCAAATTCTTTTGCATCATCAGATTGATCGTCGATGTTTTTTAATGATTCTAAAAAATCAATTACCGGCTCTATTTCACGCTTTCTGCGTTCTTTTGTAATTTGTTTGAATAAATACCAAACATCTTTATCGGCAACAAAATATTCTTTACGTTCTCCTTTTATCAATTCTTTTCTTACAATTCCCCAATCCATCAAAGCACGCAAATTCATATTTGCATTTCCGCGAGAAATTTGTAATTCCTCCATAATTAGATCTGTAGAAATAGGTTCATTATACGTTAATAATAATGCATGAACTTGTGCCATAGTACGATTTATTCCCCAGTTAACAGCGAAAGTTCCCCAAGTTTGAACAAATTTTTCTTTTGATTCTTCTAATTTCATTGCAATTATTATTTACACAAATATATATAAATTTCTATACTTTCAAAAATTATTGAAAATTAATTTTGAAAAATATTTTAGCGCTATTTATAAGATAAATCTTAAACTTGCTTGTAACATTTTTCTTATAATTTCGACTTATCTGTTATCTTTATTGAAATTTACAACAATCTATGATATCTATTCGAGATTTAAATAAATCCTACATAATGGGAAAAAACAAACTTCACGTACTCAAAGGAATTAACCTTGAGATTACGGAAGGCGAATTTGTTGCGATTATGGGATCTTCGGGTTCGGGGAAATCAACTTTATTGAATATCATTGGAATGTTGGACGAGCATGATACAGGTATTTATGAATTGGACGGTGTTAGAATTGAGAAGTTAAACGAAACTAAAGCGGCTAATTATCGAAACAAATTTTTAGGATTTATTTTTCAATCTTATAATTTAATTAGTTTCAAAAATGTATTAGAAAATGTAGCGTTACCGTTGTATTATCAAAAAGTAAAACGATCGGATCGAAATAAAATAGCGCTTAGTTATCTGGAAAGAGTGGGGTTGGAGCCTTGGGCTACTCATATGCCAAATGAACTTTCGGGTGGACAAAAACAACGTGTTGCAATTGCGCGTGCATTGGCTGCAAAACCAAAATTGTTATTGGCGGATGAGCCTACAGGAGCGCTGGATACAAAGACTTCGCAAGAAGTAATGCACCTGATTCAAGAAATTAATGACGAAGGTAAAACAATTGTAATGGTGACGCATGAAGATGATATTGCAAATATGTGTAAACGTATTGTTCGTCTTAAAGATGGTGTAATTGTAAGTGACGAAAAAGTAGAACAAGTAAGAGTTTAATGATTTTCGAATCTCAAACTTCGTAAATCATAAATCAAAGAATCTTAAATATAAAATATGTTTGATACAGACCGTTGGAGCGAAATATGGTCGTCCATTGCAAGTAATAAATTGCGTACAGCATTGTCGGGTTTGACAATCGCTTTGGCGCTTTTTGTGTTTATTACATTGTATGGATTGGGAAATGGTTTGCAGAACGGGTTTCAACAAGAATTTTTCAAAGCAAATTCATTAAATATTACCGTTAACGGAGGTACAACAACAGAACCTTACAATGGTTTCAAACAAGGACGTACAATTGAATTGGATGTAAAAGATTTTGATTTTATTAAACATTCTTTTCCAGATGAAATAAAATCGATTGTAAGTACAATTTCGAAAAGTGATACGATTAGAAATGAAGCTAATTCAGGAAGTTATTCAATTACTGGAGTTTATCCAGAATATGAATCAATGATTAATGAAAATGTAACGCTTGGTCGATTTATCAATAAAAAAGATATGGAGAATCAGTCCAAATCAATTGTTATTGGACGATTGGTTGCGCAAGATTTTTTTCCAAATCAGATTGCGATTGGTAAGTATTTGCAATTAGGTTCAAGTATGTATCAAGTGGTTGGTGTTTTCGAAAGTAAAGATGGTGGTGATAATGCCGAGCGTGCTTTGTATGCACCTTTTACAACGTTTAGAACGATTTATGCTACAGATAAAGTATCATCGATTATTGTAACACCAAAAGATGGAATGGCTTTGGCTGACATTTCTAAACTTGCAAATGCAATTGAATATAATATAAAAGGTCGACATAATGTTGCACCTTCTGATTATGGTGGAATTTGGGTGCGAAATGCGGCTGATGCAATGGAAGATACCAATCAATTTTTCTTGATTCTGACAATTATTGTATTTGTAATTGGTGGAGGAAGTTTGATTGCAGGAATCGTAAGTATCGGAAATATTATGGTGTTTAGTGTAAAAGAGCGTACCAAAGAAATTGGTATTCGAAAAGCTTTAGGCGCAACACCAGCCAATGTTTTGGGACTGATTTTACAAGAAGCAATTATGATTACAATTATTTTCGGAGCAATAGGAATTGCTTTAGCGGCACTTGTTGTAGAAAATATTGGAGATAGCTTAGAAGAATATTTTATTTATAATCCAGGTGTAGAAACTAATTCGTTGGTAATGGCTTGTATTATTTTATTTGTTGCAGGAACAGTTTCTGGATTAATTCCAGCTTTGAATGCAGCACGTATTAAACCTATTGATGCTTTAAGAGACGAATAATGAACTTTATAAAATTTGTTTTTGATCCAGATGCTTGGAGCGAAGTCTACGCGGCGATTCGCAAAAATAAATTGCGCACTATTTTGACAATGATTGGTGTTGCATGGGGAATGTTCTTATTTGTATTATTGTTAGGAGTAACACGCGGTTTGCAAAATGGTTTTGACCGTAATTTGGCAAATGCCGCAACCAATTCATTATTTGTTTGGGGAGGGACAACATCGATGCCATATCAAGGATTTCAAAAAGGTCGCACAATTGAATTGAAAATGAGTGATGTTCGTCAAATTCAGGCTCGTTTTCCTCAAATTTCGTTGTTAGCTCCTCGAAACTCGAAACCAAATTCAATATTAACTTACGGAACAAAATATAATTTTTACACGGTTAATGGAGATTATCCAGATCAAAACCGAATGTTTGGGAAAGATATTATTCAAGGTCGTTTTATCAATGAAGATGATATCAAAACTGAATCGAAAGTTTGTGTAATTGGAATTGAAGTTGCCGAACAATTTTTTGGTGATAAACCGAAACCTTTAGGGAAAGAAATCAGAATTAGCGATAGTTATTATACAATTGTCGGCGTTTACGACACACCTTCTTCGCCTGTAGAGAGTAAAGATCAAGTGTTTATTCCGTTTACAACATTTCAAAAAATATACAATCAAGGAGAAACGATTCAATATTTAAGTTTGAGTTTACCTAATAATTATGATATTGTAGCATTCGAAAAAGAATTAAAAACATATCTGAAACAAATTAAAAATATTTCGCCAGATGACGACCAGGGAATTGGTGGTTTTAATTTAGGTGAAATGCTTGGAAAGATTATGAAATTCGTAAAAGGAATGCAGTTCCTAGCGATTGTTGTAGGAGGAATGACATTATTTTCCGGGGTTATTGCGATTGCAAGTATTTTATTGATTACAGTTTCAGAACGAACAAAAGAATTTGGAATTCGAAGAGCATTAGGTGCAATTCCTGCTCAAATTCGAGGACAAATTTTGTTAGAATCAGTAGTTTTAACATTAATTGCAGGTTTAGGCGGAATTATTTTTGCAGCACTTTTACTAATGGTTCTCAACGAAATTATCATTCCATCAAATAAAAACATACCTTTATATAATGCGTCAATCGATTTGTTTACACTTTTTACAGCTTTAGCAGTGATGGTGATTATGGCAACTTTAGCGGGATTGATTCCTGCTCAACGTGCAATTCAAATCAAACCTATTGATGCTTTGAGAGATGAATAACTAAAACTTAACAGATATAGAAGAATGAAAAAATTTCTAAAGATTTTGATGATTGTCGTTTTTATCGGTGCTGTAATCGGTGTGATTGCATATTTCGGTAAAAAGAATAGCCAAGACAATGAAGTTTATGAAACGACAACGCCTTTTATGGGAAATATAGAGGTGAAAGCTGTTGCAACTGGTGAATTAAAACCGTTGGAAACAATTGAAATTAAGCCAAATATTTCGGGTGTTATAAAATCGATTAATGTTGCTGAAGGACAATATGTAGAGCGTGGTCAGTTGATTTGTGAACTGAAAGTTGTTCCAAATGTTCAGTCGTTAAATGCAGCTCGTCAGTCTATTCAAGCGGCTCAAATTACGGTCGATCAAGAACGTCGTAATTTCAATCGAACATCAACTTTATATAATCAAGGTGTTTTGCCTCGTGCAGATTATGACAATGCAAATGCGACATATAAGTCAGCTCAACAACAATTAAAAGCTGCCGAAAACGATTACAAAGTTGCGCAAACAGGTATTGCTCCCGGTTTGGAAGCTTATGCAACAACACGTATTACAGCAACTACTTCGGGAATGATTTTAGATATTCCTGTTGAGGTTGGGAATATGGTGCAAGAGATTAATAATTTCTCTACAGGTACTACTATTGCTACGATGGCTGATGTTAAGAAAATGATTTTCCAAGGAAAAGTTGACGAAGCTGAGGTTGGTAAATTAAAAGAAGGAATGAAAATTAATGTATCGATTGGTGCAATTCCGAACAAAACTTTTACAGCGATTCTTGATTTTATTTCGCCTCAAGGAGTTGCAACGAATGGAGTAGTTCAGTTCGAGATTAAAGCACCAGTTCAATTAGATTCAGATAACTTTATTCGTGCGGGATATTCTGCAAATGCTGAGGTTGTAACGCAGGAAGCAAAAAATGTATTGTTGGTAAAATCAGCGCATGTTCGTTACGACGAAAACCAAAAACCATATGTTGAGATTCTTACTTCTGGTAAAGGACAAGATGCAAAATACGAAAAGAAATACATCACTCTTGGAATTACAGACGGAGTGAATGTTCAAGTAAAATCTGGCTTGAAAAAAACAGATAAAATCAAAATTTGGAATACCGATTTGGAAAAAGATAAAAACGGTAACGGTCCACATTAATAAGATACAAAAGGAGAATAAAGCGTTCTCCTTTTTTTGATTCTGTCACTCCGATTTTATCAAAAAGCTTTTTTATAGAAACTTAATTATGATGTCATCAGCATCGTATCCATTATATTATTAACTATACTGAATAACTCATTCTCGCTTTGCGACAATTCCTCCCGAATAGTTAACTCAAAAGTATCCATTTTACTTTTCTTTTTGGTAAGAAAAGCAAAACGTCTAATCATTTTATGAAGTTAAAAGGCATTCTTGAGTAATTAACAAGTTTAATTTTCCTGTCGTTTCGAGCTTGTCGAGAAATCTATCCCGTTATAATTTAGTTTTTAAAAAGAGCTTTTCTCGTCAAAAATCTAATATCTCAGTTCTCATATCTAAACATTTCAAAAAATATTTTCCATTGTACCAATAACTTAAGGAAAGAATGTAAAATAAATGTAAAGTATGTTTGGAAAAACGAATAATCCAGCCGTATATTTGCAATCCCAATACGAAAGACGAGAAGTATTGTAGTTGACTTAAGGACTTATATAGCGACAAAAATTATTTA
>NZ_DCOI01000023.1:0-71837 GCF_002322895.1 Empedobacter sp. UBA1574
ACGAAGTCATGAAGTACGACAACAAATTATTGGAGAATATTCGGATCATATGACAACCAATACATACGTTTGGTACGAGAAAAATCGTAAAAATGCAGATGAGGTTCATTCGCATGACTATTTCCAATTGAATTATGTTGAAGAAGGTTACCAATATTTTTATATCGAACAAAAGATTTATTTAGTTCCTCAAAATCAAGTGATTTGGATTCCTGCAAATAAGCTACATCGTACAACTTCCGAGGCGAAAACGGTCAATCCAATGTTGATTTTATTTAAAGAAGTTTTTAAGGAAGATTTTTACAACGATATCCATGTTTTTGTTGCACCGCCGATTCTAAAGGAAATGATGTTATACGCTTCAAAATGGAATAAATTTTTGGTTGAAGAGGAGGAGCAAAAGATTTTCTTAAATTCGATGTTGTATAGTTTGCCTCATTTTTGCGATGAAAACCATAATCTAGAATTGCCAGTTCTTGTTGATAGACGTTTAATTCCTGTAAGTGAATATATTCATTCTCATTATACACAAATTTTAATCTAAATGAATTAGCAGATAAAGCGAATATGTCTGCTCGAAATTTGCAACGAATTTTCAAACAAGAAACAGGAATTACACTTCAAAAATATATGCAACTTGTCCGAATTCTAAGAAGTATTGAATTAATAGATACCAATAATTTTACATTGAGCGAAATCGCTTATAAAGTCGGTTACAAAAGTTTGTCTGCTTTTACAGCGTCTTATTTTGCTGTTACGAAAACAAAACCTAAACGAAAATAATTCGTTTTAATTTCGTTCAATTTTTACTTTCCTTAATTTAATTCTTTAACAATTAAATTGATTAATAATGTTTTAACATCTCATTCTTTTATCAGAATTAGAAGACGAAGCTCGATTTTTATCACTATTCAATAAATTAATTTAGAATAAATAAAAATAAATTAAAAAATTCGTTTACATTTGTCTTATTAATTATTAGACTAATTCTAAATAATAAAATTAAGGACAAATGAAGAGGCGCTTTTTTCTACTAAGCTTACTTACAACACTAATTCTACAGGCTCAAGAAATTAATTCGTTTCCAAAAGATTCGACGATTAATTTGGAACAAACCGTGATTTCTGGGCAATATAATGCGCAATCGGTCAAGAAATCTATTTACGAAGTAAAAGTGATTTCGCAAGAAATGATCGAGAGACAAGCAGGAAACACATTGGCAGATGTTTTAAATCAAACATTGAATATGAATATTATTCCGAGTTCTTCTACAGGAAAATCGACGGTGCAAATGTTTGGTTTGGATGCACAATATTTCAAAATTTTGGTGGACAATATTCCATTAGTTAACGACGAAGGTTTAGGGAATAATACCGATTTAACGCAGATTAACTTAGATGATATTCAACAAATAGAAATCGTAGAAGGTGCGATGGGAGTGGAATATGGAGCAAATTCTATTGCGGGAGTAATCAATATTATTACTAAAAAAGGAGGGAAGAATAAATTTGATATTTCTGCGACTTTGCAAGAGGAAACAATTGGAGATGAATACAATTGGAAAAATAAAGGAAGACATATACAATCCTTGAAAATCGGGCATAAATTTTCAGACAAAATCTACGCTAATTTAAGTTTTTCACGTAATGATTTTCAAGGATTTTTTGATGATAAAAAAGGAAAGAATTATCCTAATAATGACGGATTGAGAGGATACGAATGGTTGCCAAAAGAACAAAATGCAGCAAAGGCATTTGTTCAATATAAAAAAGACAATTATCGTTTGTTTTATAAATTCGAATATTTCAACGAAGAAACTAAGTATTACGATCCCAATCCAACTCTTGCACCGAATGCGCCAACTGCGACGGTAGATTATTTTGGAAAAGATAGAGTGTACACAACAGATCGTATTTACAATCACTTAAATGCTTCAGGACGATTTAGAAAAGCAATTAATTATGATGTTTCGTTTTCGTATCAAGAACAAAAAAGAAAATTGAAATCGTATAATTATGAAATTCTTGAAGGTGTTGAACATGATGTAAACAAATTCGAATATGAAAGTCGAAAAGTGTATTATTCGAAAGGGATGTTCAGCAATTTTATCAATAAAAATGATTATTTCGATTTTCAATTTGGTTATGAAATCGATCAAACAAAAGGTTTTGCTTCAACTTCGGCAGGAGAATTTTTCCAAAAACCTATAGAAAGAAAATTAGGAACGTATGATTTTTTTGCTTCTTCTGAAATTAATCTAAATGATAAACTTTCGTTTCGTCCAGGCGCTCGCGTGATGTTTTCGGAGCAATTTGATAAGCAGTATGTGATGAGTTTGAGTGCGAAATATCTATTTGGAAAACAATGGGAATTGCGCGCGATTGTTGGTACTTCACCACGTTTGCCAAATTATGAGGAAATGTATTCGTATTTCGTAGACGTCAATCATAATGTGCAAGGAAACGAAAATCTGAATCCAGAAAAAGGAGTTTCTGCTTTTGTTCACTTAAAAAAGAATTGGTATATCGGAGAAAATAATTCATTAGAGCAAAAAGTATCGTTGTGGAAAATTAATCTGAAAGATAAGATTGATTTGATTGTTGTCGAAGAATCTCCATTGAAATATCAATATCGTAATATTGATAATTACGATGTACAAGGTATTACGTATTTGAATCAATTCAAAGTCCATCAATTTTCGGGAGGAGTTGGTTTTACGTTGACAGGCATCAAGCAAGATATTGATGAAGCAGTTGCTGTAAATTCAGTTAAAAATAAATATTTCTATTCAACGCAAATCAATGCAAATGTTTCGTACACTTTGCCAAAAACCAATACAATTTTCTCACTTTTCTATAAATACAATGGAGCTCAAGAGCAATTTGTCTTGAAAAATAATCCGTCAAATACAAGTGAACAAATTTTAGTAAAAGGTAAACAAGAAGCTTTTAACTGGATAGATGCGTCAATAAGACAAAGTTTTTGGAACAAAAAACTTAGTTTAACAATTGGTGCAAGAAATCTTTTTGATGTAAAGTATTTGAACAGTTCATCTGGAAATGATGGTGCGCATAGCCAAGGTTCTACAAGTATTTTGTATGGATATGGACGTTCGTATTTTGCTAAACTTACCTTCAATTTAGGAATTAATTAATCAAAAAATCATGAAAAAAATATTTATATATATCCTATTGTTTAGTCTTTCTTTTTTGTGGTCATGTAATGATGAAAACAATCCAATTGGACAAGATTTTGTTGTTGCTTTTAAGGATGCAAGCATCGATTTTAGTAAGATTGATAATGAGAAAACAATAAATCTAATTTATTCTAAAGTTGCAGAACAAGATGGACAAATTCATATTAAAATAACCGAAGATAAAGCTACTTATAATGTTGATTATTCAACTTCTGTTGCAGTTACAAATCAAGAAATTATTATACCAATCAAAAAAGGTGAAACGTCAACAAGTTTTACGTTTAAGAATTTGATTTATCCATTTGATCGTTCTGATAAAACGATTCAGTTTGAAATTACAAAAATTGATTATCCATCAGCGATTATTCAAGGATATTCGTCAACAAAAATCTCTTTCGAAAATTCGATTGGAGGAACAATGGATGTGGAAATTGGCGGACCAAATGAGCAATATCAAGTTTATGTAGACTTAAGTAAAGGAACGCAAACAAAGGTAAAAAGAGATTCTTGGGATTTAGGGTTTTATAATGGAACAAATTTCCGCGTGATGTTAAATACTTCTATTTATATGGCGGTAAAAGCGTTGGACGAAACCGATTTGTCGAAAGTAACAAAAGCATCGGTTGGGAAATTAATCAACGAAGTTGCGGTAGGTACATTTACAGATTCGAACAAAGAATATGTTGACGATCCTGCTGGAGATATTTTGAAAACAGCGATTGGGGAAATTAAAGAGTCGGATAATCCAGTTTATTTACTGAATTTGGGTTACGAAGTGGGAACTTCAACGCCTGCGGTTGGTTCGGCAGCTGTTGCTGGAAATTCGCGCGGTTGGAAAAAAGTGAAATTCATCAAAAAAGACGAGCAATATGTGATGCAATATGCAGATTTGGATGATACGACTTACAAAGAAAAAGTAATTGCAAAAACGACAACGTACAATTTTGTTCACTTCAGTTTTACGACGAATGATCTTGTAAATGTTGAACCTTCAAAATTAGAATGGGATTTAAACTTTACAGTTTTTACTAATCTTATTACAGGAAATGGTTCGTATGGATATTTGGATTATGTGGTCAATAATTTGAAAGCGGGTGCAAAAGCCTATCGTGTAGATGTAACCAATGAAATTACCTACGAAAAATTTAATGAAACGATGATTGATGAAACAAAATTTTTAGACGATCAGCGTGCAATTGGTGATTCTTGGCGACAAGTTACTGCACCTCAAAAATTATTTTCGGATCGATTTTATATCATCAAAGATGCAGAAAATAATTATTACAAAATTAAAATGTTAGCTTTTCTGAATGCTTCTGGTGTGAGAGGTTATCCAAAATTTGAATATAAACTTATCAAATAAATTTATCATAAACATACTCATTATTAGTGGTTAGAATGCGTCAATCCGAGTCATACGGGTCAGAGTGTAATCTCTCGGATTGACTGTTCTAATTCTGATTAACAATTAAAAAATTATTATATCATGAAAAACAAATTTACACTTTTAGCATCAATCATTCTAACATCTGTTGTAATAAATGCTCAAACCATAAAAGGCGAAGTTACTATGGGTGCTGGTTATACAAATGATGTTTATTACGGATTGGCAGACCAATCGACGAATTCTGTAAATAGAAACGATTGGGAGATATCATTTTATCGAAAATCGAATATGTCTACAGGAATTAGAGTAAACGATGGCGCAGGGATAGAAGTTTACGAAGCGTCGAATGATGTCTCAAAATGGAATAGTATTGATGTTGCTAATTTATCTACGTGGACAGCTTTGTACAATTCGGACACAGATTGGCAAAAAGGCGCTTTCAATAATGGTTCTGCGACATATGGTTGGGGTAATTATAGTATTGCAAATCATTACGTAAATGGTTCAATCATTTTTGTATTGAAATATGCAACAGGAGAATATGTGAAATTGAAAATAGATAATTTTGCAGCTCCTTTAGGCGAATATAATTTTACGTATTCTAAATTGACAAATGGAACTTGGTCGGCTGATACAAAAGTAAATCTTGCGCATAAAACCAATCCAACAAATTTGTTCAATTATTATAGTTTATTGACTGATAAAGCAGTTACACCAGAGCCAGACCAAAGTAAATGGGATTTGAAATTTACAAAATATGTTACACCACTTACAACGAATGAGGGTGATGTTGTGATGTATACGGTAACGGGAGTTTTGCAAAGTGATTTGATCAAAGTGGCGAAAACAGAATCTGGAAATCCTACTGATGATATGGCTTATGTAGCAGATATTAATGCAGTTGGATATAATTGGAAAACCTTATCGGGTTGGTCTTATGTAGTGAATCCTACGAATCATTTTATCAAAAATACATCTACAAATCAGATTTATAAATTGGTTTTCAAAACGTTTGAAGGATCTTCTACAGGAAAAATAACATTCGATTACGAAAATGTAACAGCTAATTTAGGAACAACAGAATTAGCCAAAACGAAGTTTGATATTTATACCGCTTCTCAACCGAAAACAATTGGTTTGGTGTACAATTCGCAAGAAGCGAAATCGTCTCCATTAAATATTCAAATTTATGCGATAAATGGACAATTGGTGCATCAGGAAAGCTATCAACCAACTTCATCATTTACAAATAAAACAATACAATTAAGTAAACTTTCGGCTGGAATTTACATCGTAAAAATACAATCTGCCGATAAAGTTGAAACGAAAAAAATAGTTTTGAAATAAAGTTTTGAGTACTTTATTTGTCTCTTTGTGTGAGGTCGTCTGGAAAGACGACCTTTTTTATTAGAGTTGGATGTATATAACTTCGTAGGCATTCTTCCAAAGTAAGTCTGTTTATCCTTACCCGAGTCCTCGGTTTATTACAAACATAGTTGTTTTACTTTACCTGAGTCCTCGGTTTATTATAAACATAGTTGTTTTACCTTACCTGAGTCCTCGGTTTATTATAAACATAGTTGTTTTACTTTACCTGAGTCCTCGGTTTATTATAAACATAGTTGTTTTACCTTACCTGAGTCCTCGGTTTATTACAAACAGGTCTGTTTATCCTTACCCGAGTCCTCGGTTTATTATAAACACAGTTGTTTTATCTTACCCGAGTCCTTGGTTTATTATAAACAAGTCTGTTTTTAATTGTTTGTACATTGATAATTATAAAATCAACCTTTACTTTTTACTTTGTGGATATCTTATGATAGATACGCTACTATTTATACAAAGCATATCTATATAGAAAAAGGAAAATAATAAAAAACCCGATTAACATTTTCTATTAATCGGGTAAAATTTAGTGTGAAATATAAGATTTGGTTAGATTCTTCTTAATTCAATTCAGCAACAATTTCGCGCCATTGCTCCAATTCAGGAATACCTGGTTTTCTTTTCCCAAAGAATTGAACAATAATTTCTCCTTTATCGTTAAATACCTCAATCGCTGTTACGATACCGTCTTCAGTAGGTTTTCTAACAATCCAAGTCGAGGCAATTTTTGACATATCCAAGTGCATATTAAAATCTGGATCCAAAATATTGAACCAGTTTTCGTGCCACATCGTACGTTTAATTTCACCTGTATGAATCTGAATATTTCCTTTGTTTCCTGTGAAAACCATGATTGGTGTTTGCAATTCGGCAGATTTTTCTAAGAATTGAACAATTGCTTCATTTGAAATTTGTTTTGCATGATAATCTGTTGGAGCCAAACGCAATGCTTGTGTACGTGTAACGCCGAATTTGCGCAACATCATAAAGAAATTATGCGTGTCTTTCAACTCAACCCAAGCTTGTTGAAAACCTTCAACATCAATTTCGTTATCAGGCTTTTCTGTAACTTTATTTTCGATGATTTCTGTTGTAGGAATTGTTTGTTGGTCTTCGTTTTTGTATTTCTCAACCAATGCATCAAACGCTTCTACATTACTTTGCGGAACTAAATATATTTTGTGAATTGCTTCGCCATCTTTTCCGAAAAATTGTAAACTTTTGCGTTCTCCATGTTCAGATTTCTCTACAACTGCAAAAGCGGTTTTCCAGTGATTCAAGAAAATTCGCATATCAATATCTTCCCCAACAAAAAGTTGTGCGTGAGGTGAAGAAAAATCAGGATTTAGGTAAATACCTTTGCGTTCGTGTACACATTCGTTGTTGCGCGTCAAAGCCATCACTTTTCCAAGTGATTCTATTTCTTGTAAAATCGCAGCAAATTCAGGTTTTAATTTTGTGACATTATCGCCTAATTGTGTTGCTAAAAGTTCCATTTCGCTAACGCTAAGTTCTTTCGCTGCGTTACGTATTCTAATTTTAGGTTGATTTGCTTTCAAATCTTTCCATTGTTGTTTTAAATCTGTAAGTGTGTTCATTGTAATTGTTTTTTTACCGAATAAAATAAGTGGTTTTTGGTCGATTGGATTTTTACAAATGGTACAAGGAAATCTATAAATTTTGGAAATGATTTCTGGTTGGAAAACCTTTTCTGGACTATCTTGATAAACAATTTTTCCTTTGTTCATTAAGATCACTTCATCAGCAAACTGAGAAGCCAAATTAAGGTCGTGCATCACCAAAATTACTAGGTTTCCTTTTTGTTTAAAATCATTTAGAATTTCTAACAAATTAAATTGATGAGAAACGTCCAAATTATTCAAAGGTTCGTCTAATAATAGTAGTTTTTGATTGACTTCATTTTCCAATTGCACAAAAACGCGCGCCAAATGTACACGCTGTTTTTCGCCACCAGAAAGATGAATGTAATCCCTGTCTTTTAAATGATTGATATCGGTTTTGGTCATCCAATAATCAACTGAATTGATGTCTTGTTGTTGAGGTGAATTTTGGAAATATGGATAACGTCCCATCAATACAACTTCCTTCACTGTAAGCGGAATATCAGTTGGTTGATGTTGCGAAAACTTTGCTTTATGTTGCGGTAAATCTTCTTTTTTCCAATTTTTTAAGGCAATATCTTTTAGTCGAATTAGGTTAGCATTTGGTTCAATTTCATTTGCGATATAGCTTAGTAAAGATGACTTTCCTGCACCATTAGGTCCAACGATTGCAATCATTTTTCCTGCTTTTGCATCAAACGAAATCGTATCTAAAATCTTGAATGATTTGTGTTGATAATTAATATTTTCTACCGCTAACATTACAACGATTTTTTATAATTCATTAAAATTGAAATAAAAACTGGCGCGCCCATTAACGAAGTTAAAATACCGATTGGAATTTCGGATGGAGCAACCAATGTTCGACTGATTGTATCTGCAACAATGACTAAAATTGCACCTAAAAATGCAGATAAAGGAAGAATGATAACATAATTCGATTTGAAGATTAAACGTAAAATATACGGAACGATTAATCCTACAAATCCGATTGTTCCTGTAAAAGAAACAATTGTACCAACCAATAAAGCTGAAAAAACGATGATTTGTTTTTTTGTTTTCTCGACATTAATTCCCAAATGTTCAGCATCTTTTTCGCCCAACATCATCGCGTTTAATATTTTTCCTTTTCCAATTAAAAAGTAAAAACTGATGCTAATAACAATTCCTAAAATTAAGATTTTGTCCCAGTTAGCACTTGCAATGCTACCTAATGTCCAAAATGTTAGATTGCGTAATTCTTCTTCTGTAGATAGATATGTTAAAAGTCCTGTTGCAGAACCGCAAAGCGCAGAAATTGCAACACCAGCCAATAACAAAATGGTGATATTTGTTTTTTGATGATGCGAAGAAATTTTATACACAAAAACTGTGGAACACATAGCGCCGACAAATGCCATCAAACTAAGCAATGAGTAATGGATAATTTCTGGAACAAAATCTTTGATATATCCTCCCAAAACAATCGTAATTGCAGCAAATAAAATACTTCCTGATGTAATCCCAATCAAGTCTGGAGATGCCAATGGATTTTTGAAAATACCTTGTAGACAAGTTCCTGCAACTGCCAAACCAGCACCTACCAAAATAGACATAATAATACGTGGTAATCGTAAATCGAAAAGCACATAATAATCGCTGTCGTTGATAGCAGTTCTATTGGTAATCGCTTTATTGATGATGGATAGGATGGATTCGTTAAATTGATAAACACCCAAGAATAATGCAAGAATTGCAAGACCAAAGATGCTTAAACTTAACAAAGAAAGATGTATTCTGATTTGCGGATACATATTGTTTTAGACTTTTTTATTTTTGAAGTAATTGATTTAATTGCGCTGCTGCTTGCCCAACACGTGGTCCAAATCCAGAAACCAATTGACCATCCATCGCGATGATTTTTTTGTTTTTTCCTGCATTTGTAGAAGCTACACCTTCTAATTTTAATACGCCGTCAACGCCACCAATACTTTCTAAGCCTTTGTCAAACATCAAAATATAATCAGGATTTGATTTTACAACTGCTTCTGGTGTTAATGGTTTGAAATCTTCAAATTCTGTAATGGCATTTTGTCCACCAGCAATTCCAATAATTTTTTCCATTGGTGTGTTTGTTCCAGCAACCATCAAATTTCCTGCTCCACGAGCGTAAATGAACAATACTTTTGGTTTTGTAGCCAAAGGTTTTACAGCTTTTAAATCTGTATCAATTTTAGTAGTAATAGCATCAAAATCTTGTTTATTTAGAGAAGTTGCAACCGTTTTTACTAACTCTTTCGTTCCTTCAACTGAATAATCTTGTTTTACAATTTCAGTCTGAATTCCAGCATTTTTTAGTTGTGCAATTTGTTCTGGATTCAAGTCTTTATCCGTTGCATATACTTTTGTTGGTTTCAAAGCCAATAAAGCCTCGATTGACAAAGAACGAGTATGTCCCAAATCTGTCGCTTTTTCCTTTACAGAAGTAGGGTAAGTACTTGTTACATCAACACCAACAAGGTTATTTTCTTCTCCTAAATCAGCTAAAATTTCAGTAATCGCTCCATTTAAAGAAACAATTTTTTCTTTCGAAATAGTATTCTCTGTTTTTACTTCTTCAGTCGATTCATTTTTTGCTTCTTTATTCGTGCAGCTTGCTAATAGCGCTAAGATTGCAGTAGAAATAAATAGTTTTTTCATTATTATTTGTATTAAGTCTAAATTAAAATACAAATATTAGGAAAAAGATTTAGTTAGGCAATATTTATTTAGAATAATTTAAAATAAATATTGTGATTATAGATAACTGATTAATTGATAATGATTTTATTTGAAGGTTTGTTGCTAACAAAAAAAAGAATGTGATGTTGAAACGAGTTCAACATGGCGATGATTTGTTTTAAATAAATGAATATTTCCTCTCTTGAAAGGTGATAAGTGGAGCGTAAACAATAATTATTAAAGTACCTAAACTTTTAAAATTCCTCTAAAACAACGAGCTGCATAATAAGATTGTGCGCCGTTGTGATAAATAAAAACAGTTCCGTAACGATAATCGCCAAATATAGCACCGCCTAATTCTCTAATTTTTTCAGGTGTTTTTAACCAACTTGAGGTTTTTTGATCGACAATTTCTACAGCTTGCAAGAAACGATATTCTTCTTCGGTCAATAATTCAATTTTCATGCTTTTTGCAACATCTATCGCATTATTTTTTGGTTGATGTTCTTTGCGAGACGTCTGTCCTTCGTAATCATACGCCAAACTTCTACGCTCTTTCGGACTTTCTGCCGAACAATCTACAATATAATACTCGTCTGTTTTATCCTCATAAAAAATAACATCAGGTTCACCACCAGTGATTTCCATTTGATGCAAAGACCAAATTTTTTCAGGTTGATTAATGATTTTCTCTTCAATTTTTAGCCAATCCAAATCTTGATGTCTGTGCATATTTTTCTCAAAACGCTCTTTCAAAATTTGAATGCAGTTATTTTGTTCTGACGGAGTTAGTTCTTTTTGAGGCATTTATTTATTTTTTGATTTTTCTTGTAATATTTGAATGGCACCACTAGCCGAATTAAGAGATAATTGAACGTAAATATTATCTCCTTTCGCACTTCTAATGGCATAAACTCTTACAGGTTCGTTCCAATAATCAATAGAACCTTCTTCGCCTAAAGTTTTATCATTATTGTTAAGATAGTCAGTTTGTTCATTTGTCAACTTTCCATTAAAAATTAAAACACCACCAAGTTTTTTTATATTATCATCAAAGTTTTGAGTAATTTCTTCAACAGACCAATCTTTTGTATCATTATCTTTTTTGCTTAAAAATGCTTTAAAAGTTTTACCAGTTAATTTGACAAAATCATTTTTCTTACCAATAGGGAAATAGATTTCACCAGTTTCATTTTCTAATGGAGAGTTAGTAAATTTCACATTTTCAGGAATTCCAATATGTGGAAATTCTCCAAATTCACTGAAGTTTACATTAGAAACTGGAATGTTTTCTATATTAAATGAATCAGAATTATGATCTGTTTCATTTTTGACTTGTTTATTCGTATTTGTAATTTCTTCTTTTTTTGAACATGAAAAAATAGAACATAAACTTATTGTAAGAATAAATGTTAGAGTTTTGGTAGCTTTCATTTTAAGTGATTTTATTATTATCAAATATATTCAAAAAACAGATGATTTTGGTAATTCATTTATCAAGAATAGGTTAATGAAAAATGATTAATCTGAAAATTATATATATCATCTTCCAAATTGTATAATCTTTTGAAATGAAGTTGTACGAAATTTGTAACATAAGATTTTGTAAATTTAAGTGGATTAAATCGCTCAATTTCGAAGAATATATTATGGAAAATACAAGTAAATTATTTATAAAAAATATGGTTTGTCATCGCTGTAAAGTAGTGGTTGGACGAATTTTGAAGATGAATAACATCGAAACAAATCATATCGAATTGGGAGAAGTTGAATTGAAAAATCCGATTGATGCTGATCAATTAGAATTGGTTCGAAATGAATTGGAAGAAGTTGGTTTTGAATTAATCGATGATAAACGCAGTAAGTTGATTGAACAAATCAAAACATTGATTATTCAATTGGTTCATCAAGAAAATAACGAACTGAAAGTCAATTTATCTGATTATTTGAGCGAACAAACGAAGTTAGATTATAAATATATTTCGAATCTTTTTTCGGAAATGGAAGGGCAAACAATTGAGAAATATTTTATTCAACAAAAGATAGAAAAAGTCAAAGAATTAATGATTTATGATGAATTATCGTTGAGTGAAATAGCATTTCAATTGAATTATTCGAGTGTAGCACATCTTAGTGCACAATTCAAAAAAGTAACTGGTTTAACGCCTTCTGTTTTTAAACAATTGAGCAAACATACGCGTCGACCAATTGATAAAATCTAAATTAAAAATCATGAAAAAGTATAGTTTTTTAATCATCGGAAGTTTTCTTGCTTTTGCTGCAAATGCACAATTTAAAAATCAAGAAACCAAACAATTTCAAGTGAAAGGAAGTTGTGCAAATGCAAAAGAATTAATTGAAAAAGCAGGAAATCAACCTCGAATTTCGAAAGTAGATTTTGACACAACGACTCAAACAGCTTCGATTTCATATAATAAAGCAAAAACAAATTCGAACGAAATCTTGAAAAATATTGCGCTAGCAGGTTTTGATAACTCAGAGTATATGGCGCCTGATGAAGCTTATGCAAAATTGGAAAAAGATTGTCAATATTCTCGGGATAAAAAAATGTTGATGAACCATCAAGAAATGGATCATTCTACTCATAATCAAACTGAAGCTTCTCAACAAAAAAATCAATTGTCACAAGTTTTTGATACTTACTTTTCGTTGAAAGATGCTTTTGTAAAAGCAAATGAAAGTGAAATTTCGAAACAAATTACAGCATTTACTAAATCAATTTCTACTGTAGAAATGGGTAAACTTTCGCATGAATTGCATATGGTTTGGATGGAAGTTTTGAATGATTTAGAAACAACTTCGAAGCAATTATCGCAAGAAAAAAATATTGAAAAACAACGTACAACTTTTGCAAAATTATCAGCGCGAATGTACAAATTAGCTCAAAAAACAAATCTTGGATATACAGTTTATTATCAAAATTGTCCAATGTTTAACGGCGGTTCGAATTGGTTGAGTAAAGAATCAGATATTAAAAATCCTTTCTACGGAAATATGATGTTGACATGCGGAAGCACAGTTGAAACATTGAAATAATAATTAAAAAATAGAATGAAAATGAAGAATTTAAAGATAGTTTTAGGTGTTTCAATATTAAGTGTTTTTGCATTAATATCTTGTCAAAATAAAACAGAAGAACCAACAGTTACTGTTCATGAAGAACAGATGTCAGATATGATGCAACCTTCGCAAACAACGGCTTACAATGTTGGAGATAAGGTTCCGAATAAGCAAGTTTGTATGGTGAACAATGCATATATGGGCAAAGATCAGTTCGAAGTTCCTTATGATGGAAAAACCTATTATGGATGTTGTAAGATGTGTGTAGAAAGAATTCCGAATGATGAAACTGCGCGTAAAGCAAAAGATCCTTTTACAGGAAAAGAGATTGATAAAGCAAATGCGTATATCGTTTTGAAAGATCAGCAAGGAAATGTTGATTATTTCGAAAACGAGGAGAATTATAAGAAGTTTAGTCAGTTATAATAAATCATTCACATGAGGAAATTACTTTTTTTACTTTTAGTTCCTTCGACGATTGCTTTACAGGCTCAAAAACGTGTAGAATATGATTTATATGTACGTGATACTATTGTTAATTTTTCTGGAAAAGAGAAAAGAGCAATCTCAGTAAATGGTCAAATTCCGATGCCTACTTTAGAGTTTACGGAAGGCGATACAGCGGTAATTCGAGTACATAATAAATTGAATGAAGATACTTCGTTGCATTGGCACGGCGTGTGGTTGCCGAATAAGGAAGATGGAGTTCCGATGTTGACGCAGATGGGAATCAAACCTGGTGAAACGTACACGTATTCATTTCCGATTATTCAGAACGGAACGCATTGGTACCACAGTCATTCGGGGTATCAAGAACAAATCGGGATGTACGGTTCGATGATTTTGAAGAAACGCGAAAACGATCCAACTTTCCGAAAAGGAATTGATGATTTACCTACAATTCCTGTGATGTTGAGCGAATGGACTGATTTGAAACCTGAAAATATTCAGCGAATGTTGCACAATGCAAACGATTGGGCGGGAATCAAAAAAGGTTCTACGCAAAGTTATGCTGAAGCAATTCGTGAAGGTCATTTCAAAACAAAAATTACCAGCGAATGGAAACGTATGCTGGCAATGGATGTAAGCGATGTTTATTACGAAAAATTCTTGATAAATGCGCAGAATGAAAGTCAACTGAAACAATTCAAAGCTGGTGATAAAGTACGTTTACGAATTTCGAACGGTGGTGCATCCACTTATTTTTGGTTGCGTTATGCAGGTGGCAAAATTACGGTTGTAGCAAATGATGGAAATGACGTAGAACCTTTAGAGGTTGATCGTTTGATTATTGGCGTTTCCGAAACCTATGATGTGGTGGTGACGGTTCCTGAAGGTGGTTTGTCGTATGAATTTCAGGCAACTTCTGAGGATAGAACGGGTTCGGCTTCGTTGTTCATTGGTGAAGGAAAGAAACAATTGATGGAACCACTTCAGAAATTGAAGTATTTTGAAGGAATGAAGATGATGAACGACATGATGAATATGAACGGAACAATGAACGATATGGGAATGAAAATGAGCTTACAGCAAATGGACATGAACACTGTGATGTATCCTGAAATTTCTGGCGAAGCGAAAAAGAAATCTAAAAAATCAAAGAAAGATTCTGTTGAAAATCATTCAGAAATGGTTGAAATGGATCATTCTTCGCATGGAAATACATCCTCAAACATTACCACTTTAAATTATGGAATGCTGAAAGCGCCTGAAAACACAACACTTCCGAAAGATGCTCCAATAAAAGAAATGCGTTTCGAATTAACAGGAAATATGAATCGTTATGTGTGGAGTATGGATAACAAAGTGTTTTCGGAATCGGATAAAATTCTAGTGAAAAAAGGTGAAATTCTGCGTATTACCTTGTACAACAACTCGATGATGCGTCACCCGATGCATTTACATGGTTTCGATTTTCGTGTCATTAATAAAAATGGTGAATATTCTCCGTTGAAAAACGTGTTGGATATTATGCCAATGGAAACAAATGTCATCGAATTTGAGGCAAATACAGAAGGTGATTGGTTTTTCCATTGTCATATTTTGTATCACATGATGGGCGGAATGAACCGTGTTTTTGAGGTTGGAGATTATCAAAATCCTAATTTACCAAATAAAAAACATGCCTATAAAATGTTGCAAATGGAAAGTAACATGAAGCATGTTATGGTAGAAAATGATTTCGCTACAAATGGTTTAGATGGTATGTTGATGGTGCAAGATGCACGTTGGGCTTTTACTTCGGAGTGGGGAATTGGTTACAAACCAGAACACGGTTATGAAGTAGAAACACATTTGGGACGTTTTATTGATCGAAATCAATGGTTTCAAGTTTTTGTAGGTTTTGATTGGAATCAACACAAAATGTTAACAGACCACGGAATTGTAGAAAAGAATATTTTTGGTCAAAAAACAGATAGAAACAAAGGATTATTCAGTGCTGGTTTTGTGTATAAATTACCAATGTTAATTGATTTTCAGACCGAAATTTATCATACAGGAAAAGTTCGTTTGCAACTGATGAGAGAGGATATTCCAATTTCAAAACGAGTTCGCGCTGGTTTTATGTGGAATACAGATAAAGAATATATGGGCGAGTTGAGCTATATCTTGAACAGAAATATGCACATCAGAACTCATTACGATAGCGATATGGGATTCGGTGTAGGATTGAGGTTAGTTTATTAGAAATATAAATAGTATAAAACATAAAAAGCTTCGAGAATTTTCTTGAAGCTTTTTGTTTTTAGATGATGTTGAATGATTAATCCATCGCTTTCAGTTCATTTAAGAAATCAACAATATCTTGTCCAGAATAATTCGCCATTCCCATTGTTGTATGTGCAATATTTCCTTTCTTGTCTAAAATAACTGTTGTTGGTAACGAACCATTAAAAAACTCAGTAGGAATAGATGAATTTGGATAAACTACAGGCAACGATAAATTTTTACGTTCCATAAATTTTGCTACTTTATCACGTTTTCCTTCTACTTCAACCGTCAAAATAACGATTTCGTTATCATCTTTTACTTTATCATAAAGTTTTTGAATTGATGGCATTTCCGCGATACAAGGCGGACACCAAGTTGCCCAAAAATTCATGAAAACAACTTTACCTTTTAAATCCTCCATGTTGATTGCTTTTCCGTCAGCATACACCATTTCGAACGTATAATTTGCTTCAGATTTTGGTTGAGTTGTTGGTTCAATTTTTTCTAATTTCGGTTCAAATAAGCCTAATTTCATTAAACCTTGTTGCATCATTGCTTTAGCTTCTGGCACAAAAAGTAAGACCAAAGCCAGCGCACCTATGATAATTGTTGAATAATTTCTTTTTAACATTGCTATAAATTTGTTATTGTTTGTTCCCATTGTAATCCGCTTATATCGGTTAAAACTACTTTGTGAATTTTGTCTGAAATATCAAAATTCAGATTTGCTTTCGCTCCCAAAGGTAACACCAAACTGTGTTTGTGCGGTGTAACTTTTGATACATAATAATTCGAAATTTGTTGTTTGTCCAAATTAGATAACTCTTGCATATCCAAACTTTCAATTATTTCATTTTGATGATTATGAAAATCAATTTGGATTAAAAAAGAGCCATAAACATCAGCGCCTTCTATTCGCATTACATCAAATGAAACCTTGTTTTGATATTGTTTCAAATTAGATATTTCCACTTTTGGTTTGACAGATTTATTGTGTAAAGTCCCGTAAACTCCACCATGAAAAACCTGATTTGTAAACAAAGTAACGAATAAAATAAAAAAACTAAAACCTACAAAATAAGGTCTATACTTTTTGATTGAAATTGAATTCCAATTATTTTCTTGTTGAATAAATTGATTTTTATTGAAAAAATAATCCAACGAAATTTTTCCTGAACCAGCCTGAAATAGCGTAAAACCTCCAGCTAATCCTAAAACACCAATTTGCCATTCATCCAGACAAGTTGTACCAATCCAGCCGGAACCAAGTAAAATTCCTATTGCCAAAAAGAAAACGGCTATACTCATGATTCGTGTTTTGTAACCAAGCATTAAGAGTAAGCCTACAACGCCTTCTACAATGGTGAAAATCCACATATTCCAAAGCAACGCTTCAGGATTTTCGACTAAATATTGAATAAGTGGTTTGATGAAAAGGGCATTTGGTAAAAAATGATTGAATTTTTCGCCAATATAACCCGCAGCTTCTGGATCGAGTTTATTTTCTAAAATTAAACGCCTCCAAAAGGCAGAAAAGTACGTCCAACCAATGACTAAACGTAACGCCAATACAGCATTACCCATTGATAAAACAGATTTATTTTGCATGAATTTTTATATAAGTGATGGAATATTGTTGTCTAAATTAATTAAGGAAAATTAAGACATCAACGAATACTTCAATTGCTTATACAACAGATAAAAAGGTATTTTTGGTGATTGAATTTCATTCGAATCAATATCTTCTTCGATTAATGAAGAACGTGCTAACCCAATGAAATGAATAGATGAATCTGGTAAATCAAAATTCGGAACATCAAGATTTTTTGTCGATTTTTTAATCGTTTCAAACTTGACAACCGAACATGAATTCGAATGATTTTGATTAATTTTGACTTGAGAAGTTTTCGTTTGATGAACATTTTCTACGTCCAAAATCGTATGAATAGAAGCTTTAATGCTACATGGTGTAAGTAGCACAAAAATTGAAGAGATGATTAAAACGAAACTTCTAAAATTCATGGAACGAAACTAATCATTAATTTTCAATAAAAACCAATTCACAATTAAACTTTAAGAAATTATTAGAATTTCTATCTTTGTCTTGATGAAAGAAAAACCACTATTTTTTGTTTTAATAATTCTAACACTTTTACTTTTTGTTTTGAGTTTAAGTGTTGGAAAAGTCTCGATTTCTTTCATCGAAATTTTTAATGTGTTTTCTGGTCACTCAGACGAAATGTTGCATAATCTTGTTCTTAATTTTCGTTTACCAAAATCATTAACTGCTTTATTGGTCGGAATTTCGTTGCCAATTTCAGGTTTTTTAATGCAAGAATTATTCAAAAATCCGTTGGCAGAACCTTCTGTTTTGGGAATAACTTCGATGGCAAGTTTAGGCGTTGCGATTGTGATTTTTCTTTTTTCGATGATTGGTTTAGAAGAATTTCTTAATAATCCTTGGATTACAATTATAGCTTCATTTTTGGGCGCAATTGTTGCGTTGTTTTTGGTTATTTCATTATCATTTCGTGTCAAATCATCGGCATCTTTGGTGATTATAGGATTTATGATTGCAGGTTTAGCAGGCGCATTAATAGGCATGATGCAATATTTTGCTCCTTCCGATAAAATAAAAGCGTATTTAGTTTGGGGATTTGGCTCATTAAGCGGATTGTCTTGGGAACAATTAAGCGTTTTTGGTTTATTTGTTTTGAGTGGAATCATCATTTCATTATTTGCTTTACGTGGAATTACAGCCTTGTTATTGGGCGAAAAATATGCACAATCATTAGGAATTAATATCAAAAAATTACGTTTTACGATTTTAGTTTCGACAGCATTATTAACGGCGTCAGCTACGGCTTTTGCAGGACCAATTAGCTTTATAGGATTGGCAGTTCCACATATTTGCAGAACATTATTACGAACAGGTGATATGAAAATTTTGTACCGATGGATTTTCGTATCGGGTATATTTTTTATGCTGTTATTTTCGATTTTGACAGAAGTTTTTCCGTTTGGAACTTTACCGATTAATATTATTACAGCGTTGTTTGGTGCGCCAATTGTCATTAGTATTTTGTTGAATAATAAAAACGAAGTTCGATGAAAAATACCATTTTGAAATTAGAAAATGTTTCAGTTGGATATGGTTCTAAAGAAATTGTTTTAGCTATAAATGCGACTATAAATTCGAATGAATTAGTTGCTGTTTTAGGAAAAAATGGTGCAGGAAAATCAACGTTGATTAATTCAATTTTAGGCTTTCAGAAAACGTTGAATGGAGAAATTTATTTAGAAAATAATTCAATCAAAAAATTATCTTCTCAAGAAATAGCACAGCAAATTGCGGTTGTTTTACCACGTTTGTCAATTGTTCCAAAGATTAAAGTTTCGGAATTGGTTGCGATGGGACGTTTGCCTTATCACAAGGTTTTGAAAAAGATTTCTGAGGAAGAACAAAACTTAATTGATGAGGTATTAGAATTGGTCGGAATTACAAATTTAGCAAATCAATTTGCAAATGAAATTAGTGAAGGTCAATTGCAATTGGTGATGATTGCGCGTGCATTGTGTCAAGATGCGAAATTGGTGATTTTGGATGAACCGACTTCTAATTTAGATTTAGCGAATCAATATCGAATTTTCAATTTACTGAATGAATTAAAATCGAAAACGAATAAATCATTTCTAATGATCACACACGAAGTTGATTTTGCTTTAGAGAAAGCGGATAAAATTTGGTGGATTGAAAATGGAAATCTTTTCGAAAATATTCCAGAACAAATGGCTTTTGAACATCAAATTATTCAGAAGTTATCCAATCAAAACCTGATATATGATGAAAAAAATAATCGCTTTTCGACACAAAAATCATTTTCTAAAACGATTGGTGTAAAAGGAAATTCGGAATTGGCTTTTTGGGTAAAAAATGCCTTAATTCGGAATGGAATTTCTGTTGAAAATAATGCGGAAAATCATATTGAAATCACAGAAAATAACATCATCTTTGAAGGAATAAAGTTTGAAACGATAGAAGAAATTGTAAATTTTGTACAACACTATGAAAAATATAATTGTAACGGGAGCGAGTAGAGGAATTGGTTTTGAATTGACAAAACAACATTTGGAATTAGGAAACCGAGTGTTGACAGTCTCTCGAAATGTAGATAAATTGAAGGAATTAACGGCGTTTGCAAAAGAAAATCAATATCAGTTTATCGATGTTGATTTGTCTAATTTTGATGAGATTTCAGAAGTTTTGAAAGCTGTGGAATCTTGGAATAAAGTAGATGTTTTGTACAATAATGCAGGAGTTTGTATCAACAAACCATTTATAGAAATTCAACAAGAGGATTTGTTAACTTCTTGGCAGATTAATTTTATGGCACCTTATCGCTTGATACAAGTTTTGATGCCAAAATTTGATACATCTTCTCATGTAGTTAATATTTCGACAATGGGAGCTGTACAAGGTTCAGTGAAATTTCCTGGTTTGTCTGTTTATTCGTCTTCAAAATCTGCAACGGTTAATTTGACTGAATTGTTAGCAGAGGAGTTGAATGAACTTGGACCAAGAATAAATGCAGTAGCTTTGGGAGCGGTACAAACAGAAATGTTAGAAGAAGCGTTTCCGGGATATATTGCGCCTTTACAACCAGATGAAATGGCCGAATATTTGGTAGATTTTGGATTGAATGGTTGGAAATATTTCAACGGAAAAATTCAACAAGCTTCTATTTCTACACCTTAAGAAAAATAGACTTTAGATAAATTGTAAAAGTCGCTCTTGTGCGACTTTTTTTATATCTTGTAATAAATTAACATTTTATGAGATATTTAATCGCGATGATAGCTTTAATAGCTACGGTTTTTAGCTGCAAAAAACCTTCTAATTATTTAGTCAAATATAATTTCAATTTTATTCCAGATTCTTTAAATAAGTCAGATATAAAAGTTGATGAAATGATTCTCCATACAAATAAGTTGGGCTATACATTTTTATCTAATGATTTGTTTATTGCTGATACAACAGATGGAAATATTGCAGATTTAATTAAAAATAAGATTAGTATAAATGATCTTTTGCAGATGAAAACGTCTCCAAATAATGATTTGAGATTATATTTTAGAAATGATTCTAATCTTTATTATATCAAATCTTCGGTTAATCGTCTAAATTATAGTTTTGAAGACAATGTACCAGAAATTTCATGGAAATTATTAAATGAAGAAAAGAAAATCAATAATTATAAAGTAAAAAAAGCTACAACAAATTTATTTGATAGAACTTGGGAAGCTTGGTATACAGAAGATATTCCTGTGTCTTATGGGCCTTACAAATTTCATGGATTACCAGGTTTAATTTTGGATATAAAAGATTCTAAAGGTTACTTTCATTTTGAGCCAATTAGTATAAAAGAAAACGAAGATGATGTTGAATATCCGATTTATAAGGATTTTAATAAGATTAATTCGCAAAAATCTGAATTTGTAAAATATATCAAAGATTATAAAGAAAATCCAGAAGTTATCACTGCAAAAACGGGAGAAAATGCAAAGATTGATCAAGAAAAAAAACTTAAAAAGAAAGAAGAATTAAAGAAACTTAATAACTCTATCGAGAGAGATTTACAGTTTAATATTAAATAATTTTAGCTTGATAGAACTCGTTTTTCTAAAATTTATTTCAACGGAAAAATTCAACAAGCTTCTATTTCTACACCTTAAGAAAAATAGAATTTAGATAAATTGTAAAAGTCGCTCTTGTGCGACTTTTTTTATTGATTCAAAACTCGTTTTCTAAAAATATATATCAACGGAAAACTGCGTAAAAACATCCAAATGCCAAATGCAATCCAAATTCCATAAATACTTAAACCAAAGTAATCTGCAAGATAAATGGTTGGTAGAAAACCAAGAAATGTTGCGACAATTAAGTTGTTTCGCAAGAGTTTTGCATCGCCCATTCCTTTGAAAAAACCATCAAAAATATAAGCCAATGTGTTGATTGGTTGCATTAATAAAACCATCCAAAATACAGAGTTGAAAATAGTCAAAACATTCGGGTCTTGATTGAAAATTTGCCCAATTTGATTGTAAAAAATGAAACAAATAGTAATTAAAATACACGCAATTAAAACAGAATATTTGGAAATATCTTTGCTTAAAATCCAAAGTTTAGGATAATTTCGTTCGCCTTGTAATCGTCCTGCCATAGCATTTCCTGCACCTGCATAACCATCAATAAAAAATGAAAAGAATAACCAAATATTCATCAAAATACTTTGCGCGGCGATATAATCTTTTCCATAATCGGTGGCGTAAGAATTGGCAAGAAAAAATGCAACATTCAACGAAGCTGTTCGTAAAATAAAATTGAAACTTAAGTTGACATATTTCTTAAAAAGTGGATGAATGGTTTTTCCTGGATTTAACCCAAATGAAGTTTTCGTGAAATAGTAGTAAAACGCCATAATTACCATTATCAATTGTGCAATAAGACTTGCATAGGCAGCGCCTTTGATATGATAAGCAGGAATTATTCCATTTACTCCAAAAATTAAAATATAGTCTAAAAACACATGAACAAAAGCAGCTGTTAAACTACATTTCATTGCCCAAACGGTGTTTTGCATTCCTCTAAATGCTCCAAAAAGAGTGAGCGAAATAAGTGTTAATGGAAAACCAAATGCTCTGATTTTGTAATAATCGACCGAAAATTGAAGAACCAAATCTTTTGCATTGTATAGTTCGAATAGATTTTGTGCAAAAAAATACGTTGGTATAAAGATAAGTAAACTCAAAAATAGATTGAAATACAACGCTTGCGGAACTAAAGTTTTGAGACTTTCCAATTTATTTGCTCCAAAACTTTGCGAAACCAAAGACGAAATAGAGGTTTTGGTTTGGGCAACAATCCAGATAATTCCTGAAAGAAAAGAACCAACTAAACCAGTCGCAGCAAGTGCTTCGACCGAATATTCTTTTACATTACCCACCATCGCAATATCGGTTAAGGTAATAAGAGATTCGGCAATCCCCGAAAAAATAGTAGGAATCGCTAATTGATTAATTTGTTTGAAGGTAATTCTATCCAAAACCAAACTCATTACGAAAAATTATTTTTTTACGCGTTTGTATGGTGGTTTGTTTTTGATGATTTGACTCAACATAAATAAGGTAGTTCCGACCAATGTGAAATAACCCAAAAGTGGTAAGCCTGGAATATGATAATCGTTGTATTTGAACATGAAAATACACGCTAAATATCCAGCGAAAATCAAATAATAAATTACTTTTTTGAATGATCCGTATGTAAATTTTCCTCGAATATATTCAATCAAATTCAACAGAATTAAGAAGAAATAAAAACCGAAAAAGATATAGCGTAATGGATTAATCGGGCGATCGGTTGTTCTTATATTCACCATTAAATTGTAATTGTAAACACCGTTATAAATTAATAACAATAAGATAATAACGATAATTATACGAAGTATTTTCATAAAGTATTTTTGCATTAAAAAAGCTGTCGAAACAGCTTTTTGATTTTATTTTACAGGTTTGAAATCTAATGAAAGCGAATTCACACAATAACGTAAACCAGTTTCTGTAGGTCCATCATCAAAAACGTGTCCCAAGTGGCTTCCACAATTTCCGCAAAGAATTTCTGTTCTTTTCATTCCGTGCGAAGTGTCTACGCGTTCTACGATTTTACCTTCTTTAATTTCTTTGTCAAAGCTTGGCCAACCACAATGTCCATCAAACTTAGAAGAAGAAGAAAACAATTCTTCTCCACACGCATTACATGTATAAATTCCGTTCTCGAAATGCATGTTAAATTTTCCTGTAAAAGGACGTTCTGTTCCAGCTTCTCTTAAAACATAATACTCTTCAGAAGAAAGTTCTTTTTTCCATTCTTCGTCTGATTTATTGATATTGAATTGAGGTTTTTCGTTCATCGTAACGGTGTTTGAAGGTTGTTCTACTTTAGCATCTTCTTTCTTTTGTTGAGATGTACAAGAAACCATAAGGCTCAATATTAATCCAACAACAAAAAAAGAAGTATATTTTTTTAGGCAATCCATTGATTATATTTTTCAAAAGCTTGTCTGATTTCTTCTTCAGTACAAACTACATCATAACGACAATTTCCAATCTTGTTGATCAAACTAAAGTTGATTGAATTGTTTTGATTTTTTTTGTCGTGTTTCATCCATTCCATTAAGTTCGGAAAAATTTTCATATCAATTGTATTTAATGCATACATTGACGAAAAACTTTCGCAAACTTCCTCCACATCAGCTTTAGAAATTAATTCTTGATCATAACTAAGGAATGTCTCAATAATCATTCCGATTACAATTGCTTCTCCATGTAAAAGCGGAAAATCAGTTTCTAAGGATTCACTTTCTATAGCATGACCTATTGTATGACCAAAATTTAAAATTTTGCGTTCACCTTTTTCATATGGATCATTGTCAACCACATTTTCTTTGATATGAATAGAATCCATGATAAATGGTGCCAAAGATTCGGCATCGTGCGAAGGTAATTGAACCAAATTATCCCAATGATCACGGTTCTTGATTAAACCATGTTTTAACATTTCGGCTAAGCCAGATTTTACTTGACGTTGCTCTAATGTCAACAAAAATTTAGGATCAACTAACACCATTTCTGGCTGTGTAAATGTCCCAATCATGTTTTTCATTCCTTCCAAATCAATTCCATTTTTTCCACCAGCAGAAGCATCAACTTGCGATAATAACGTAGTTGGAATGTTGATGAATTTGATTCCACGCTTGAAAGTAGAAGCCATAAAACCTCCCATATCGGTTAAAACTCCACCACCAACATTAATAACTAATGAATGACGATCTGCACCCAACTCGCTTAATGCTAACCAAAGATTAGTTACAGTATCGATGTTTTTATTTTCTTCTCCAGAGTCAATTTCAAGGATTTCGTAAGCAGAAATATTGTCCAAATCGGCTAATAATAGCGGTAAACAATGCACATGAGTGTTCTCATCTACCAAAAAGAAGATAGAAGAAAAAGTGTTATTTGCAAGGTAATCGTCTAATATATATGCGATTGAACCAAAATGAATCGGAGCTGATTTCAAAATGAAAAATGTTTTTAAAATGTGCCTAAAATTACGACGACCTTTTTACATCAACCAAATATTTTGAATGATTTATTTTAGGAGGGCTGTCGATAGAATCTATATTGATATTATCGACTTATAAAATAATTATTTTTAAATTTGCACAAATTCATAGATCAATGAACATAGTTCTTTTTGATGGCGAAGAATGGGAAGATTTTTTGCCCCTAACATTTACAAGACCTGTAGCTGCCCTAAGAATGGGGATATTGAGTTTTGCAGAACGTTGGGAAAAAATACTAAATACAGAGGTTTCTTATCAAACGAAACCTTATTTGCAAGAAAAATTTCCTGCTAAACTTCAAACAGAAAATACATTTATCAACCCAACTTTTTTTCCGAATGAAAAATTAATTGAAGCGATAAAGAATTTAAAACCAAACCAAACCCTAATTTTTGACAATCAACTTGTAGCAGTTAAATCAACTGAAGAAACTCCAAAAATCACATCAGATATTATTCAATTTGAAGATGAAGTAATTCATCTACAACATTCTTGGGATCTGTTTACTTACAATTTCCAGGCAATTGAATTTGATTTTGATTTGGTGACAAAAGGAAGAACTTCTCAATCAATATCTACAACCAACCAAGTTTTAGCTCCTGAAAAAATATTTATTGAAGAAGGTGCGAAAGTTGAATTTTCTATTTTGAATGCATCAGAAGGTCCAATTTATATTGGAAAAGATGCCGAAATTATGGAAGGTTCTATGATTCGTGGCGGATTAGCTTTATGCGAGCATGCAAAAATAAATATGGGTGCAAAAATATATGCTGGTTGTACGATTGGTCCTTTTTGTAAAGTTGGTGGTGAATTAAATAATTCAATCCTAATAGCATATTCAAATAAAGGACATGATGGGTTTTTAGGGAATTCTGTAATTGGAGAATGGTGCAATTTAGGCGCGGATACAAATAACTCAAACTTGAAAAATAATTATGCAGAAGTAAAGTTATGGAGTTATAACCAAAAAAGATTTGTAAAAACAGGTTTGCAATTTTGTGGTTTAATAATGGGCGATTATGCTAAATCTGCAATCAATACACAATTTAATACTGGTACAGTTGTTGGAGTTTGTGCGAACGTTTTTCAATCAGGTTTTCCACCAAATATGATTAAACATTATAGTTGGGGTGGACAATCAGACGCTCCTGTTTTTAATTTTGATAAAGCTTGTGAAGCTGCAGAAAAAATGATGGAAAGAAGAAAAATTGCTTTTACACTTGCTGATAAAAGAATTTTAGAACATATTTTTAATTTAAATAATAACTAATTTAATAACGAGTAAATCATAAGAATTTAAGTTTAAAATTGTAATATGATTAATTTTACGTGTTAATCTTTTAACAATTAATTAAAAAATCCTTAATTTTGCTTTTTGTTAGAAAAGAATATTTGTGAAATGACTGGTAAATATAAAAACGTTTTAGAGTTAATTGGAGATACTCCATTAGTTCAGTTAAACAGAATTAACCAAGACATTCCAGGCGAAGTTTATGCAAAGTTAGAATGTTACAATCCTGGACATTCAACAAAAGACAGAATAGCTTTACATATTATAGAAGAGGCTGAAAAAAATGGTCTATTAAAACCTGGTGCTACGATTGTAGAAACAACTTCAGGTAACACTGGATTTGCTGTAGCTATGGTGGCTATCGTAAAAGGGTACAAATGTATCTTAGCGGTATCGGATAAAACAAAGGCAGAAAAGATTTCATTTTTAAAAGCGATGGGAGCAAAAGTATTTTTGTGCCCTGCGAATGTACCTGCTGATGATCCAAGATCATATTACGAAGTAGCAAAACGTATTGCTGCGGAAACGCCAAATTCTCTTTATATTAATCAATATTTTAATCAAGGGAATACAGAAGCTCACTATTTAACAACAGGTCCTGAAATCTGGAATAAAACAGAGGGTAAAATTACTCACCTAATCGGTTGTACAGGTACAGGAGGAACTTTGACAGGTAGTGCACGTTATATAAAAGAGCAAAACCCAGATGTGAAAATCATCGGAGTTGATGCTTATGGATCAATTTTGAAAGGTTATCACGAAACTGGAAAAATTGATCAGAATGATATCTATCCTTACAGAATCGAAGGAATGGGAAAAAATTTAGTTCCTGGAGCTTTAGATTTTGAAATGGTTGATTCTTTTATCAAAGTGACAGACGAAGAAGCTGCTTATCGTACAAGAGAAATTGCTTTGAAAGAAGGAATTATGGCAGGATATACTTCTGGTGCTGCAACACAAGCATATAAACAATTGGCTGAAGCTGGAGAATTTGACGAAAATTCTTTAGTTGTAATTTTGTATCCAGACCACGGATCTCGCTATATGACAAAAGTTTTTAGTGATGATTGGATGGCAGAGCAAGGCTTTACAAATAGTAGACTCAATGGCTTAGAAGCTCGAGCAACAGTCGAAAGAATCAAATAATACGTATATTTGTAAAAATTAAATATTTAAAGTAGGTAGTGTTCATTCACTTTCTACTTTTTTTCAATTAATAAAAAATTAAACTATAATAAAATGGACATTTTTGAACGTTTAAAACAGAACCCTGGACCATTAGGTCAATTCGCTGATTATGGTGAAGGTTATTATGTTTTTCCACAGTTAAAAGGAGAAATTGGACCCGTAATGGAATTCCAAGGTAAAAAAGTAATTACTTGGTCAATCAATAACTACTTAGGTTTAGCTAATCACCCAGAAGTTCGTAAAGCAGATGCTGATGCTGCGGCACAATATGGTATGGCTTATCCAATGGGAGCTCGTGCAATGTCTGGTCAAACAGATTATCACGCTCAATTAGAGCAAGAATTGGCTGATTTCGTTCAAAAAGAATCTGCTTATTTAATGAATTTCGGGTACCAAGGTATGGTATCTACAATTGATGCTTTAGTATCTAAAAATGATGTAATCGTTTATGATGCTGAATGTCATGCTTGTATTGTTGATGGAGTTCGTTTACACTTTGGTAAACGTTTTATTTACCAACACAACAACATCGAAAGTTTTGAAAAAACAATTGCTCGTGCTCGTAAATTAGCTGATAAACAAGGAGGCGGAATTCTAGTGATTACAGAAGGTGTTTTTGGAATGACTGGTAAGCAAGGTATTTTGAAAGAGATTGCTGCTTACAAAGATGAATACAAATTCCGTTTATTAGTAGACGATGCACACGGTTTTGGTACATTAGGTAAAACTGGAGCTGGAGCCGGAGAGGAGCAAGGTTGTCAAGATAAGATTGATATCTATTTCTCAACTTTTGCAAAATCTATGGCAGGTTTCGGAGCATTTATTGCAGGTAACAAAGATATTATTCGTATTTTAAAATATAACTTACGTTCTCAAATTTTTGCTAAATCATTGACAATGCCAATGGTAATCGGAGGTTTAAAACGTCTTGAGTTATTACGTTCTCAACCAGAGCTTAAAGATAAGTTATGGCACAATGTAGAAAAAATTCAGAAAGGATTAGAAGAAAGAGGATTTGATATTGGAGGTTCTAACACATGTGTTACGCCAATCGTATTGAATGGTTCTCCTATCGAAGCGACTGTATTGGCAAAAGAAATGCGCGAAGAATATGGTATTTTCGTTTCTGTAGTAGTTTATCCAGTTATTCCAAAAGGAATGATTATTTTCCGTATTATTCCAACTGCTGCTCACGAAGACGAACACATCGAATATACGTTAAACTCATTTGCTGAGATTAAAGATAAATTAGCTGACGGATATTACAAACGCAAAGCAGAAGAATTGAATGTTGATTTTGTTCAATACTAAAATAAATATTCAATCAAATAATAGAAAAACCCTAAACTGAATTAGTTTAGGGTTTTTTGTTTGTATTCTGTTCAAAAGTTAAGTAATTATTCACTTTTTTCCATATTTGATTTACTATATTTGTTTACAAATTAGACACACAAACACACAACAATTTTAATTATGAAAATTCACAATTTTAGTGCAGGACCATGCATTTTACCACAAGTTGTTTTCGACAAAATGGCTCAAGCTTGTTTAGATTTCAACAATTCAGGAACATCAATCTTAGAAATTTCTCACCGTCGCAAAGATGCGGTAGAAGTAATTGATACAGCAAGAGCGTTGGTAAAAGAATTGATGAATGTTCCAGAAACACATGACGTAGTTTTTATGCAAGGTGGAGCTTCATTGCAATTTCCTACTGTAGCTTACAATTTATTGAAAGAAGGCGGAAAAGCAGCTTATACACAAACAGGAAAATGGGCAGAAAATGCTATCAAAGAAGCGAAGCGTTTCGGAGAAATCGAAGTTATTGCTTCTTCAAAAGATCAAAATTATAGTTATATTCCAAAAGGATATACTGTTCCTTCAGATGTTGATTATTTCCACTGCACATCAAATAATACCATTTTTGGAACACAAATGAAAGAGTTTCCAAATTCTCCAGTTCCAATAGTTTGTGATATGTCTTCGGATATTTTATCTCGCACAATTGATGTTTCTAAATTTGGTGTAATCTATGCTGGAGCCCAAAAAAATATGGGACCTGCAGGTTCTGCTGTTGCAATCGTTCAAAAAGATTTATTAGGTAAAACGGGACGTAATATTCCCGATTATTTAAACTACGAAACACATATCAAAAAAGAATCATCGTTTAATACGTGGCCAGTAATTGCAATTTACGGTGTCATGTTAAATTTACAATGGTTAAAAGAGCAAGGTGGAGTAGAAGCGATTGCAAAAATTAATACTGCAAAAGCAGATGCAATGTATGCTGAAATTGATCGTAACGGATTATTTACAGGAACTGCTGCAACAGAAGATCGTTCTCAAATGAATGCCACTTTTGTCTTAAATAACGAAGATTTCAAAGCTGATTTTGATGCAATGTTAAAAGAAGCTGGAGTTGTTTCTTTGGCTGGTCACCGTGATGTTGGTGGATACCGTGCGTCTATGTACAATGCTTTACCATTAGAATCTGTTCAAGTTTTGGTAGAAGTAATGAAACAATTTGAACAAAAATTTGGTTAATCAGCAGACATTAGATGCTAGATATTAGTATTGAGAAATATATTATCTAACATCTAAAATCTCACATCTTAATTCTATAATAATAACATGAAAATATTAGCAAACGATGGAATTTCTAAGGCAGGAATAGAAGCTTTAGAAGCAAAAGGTTTCGAAGTAATAACTGCTCACGTAGCACAAGAACAATTAGAAAATTATATCAACGAAAATGGAGTTGAAGTACTTTTAGTGCGTTCTGCGACTAAAGTTCGTCAACCTTTGATTGATGCGACAAATCTTAAAATTATCGGTCGTGGAGGAGTTGGTATGGACAATATCGATGTTGCTTATGCACGCGAAAAAGGAATTCAGGTGATTAATACGCCAGCATCTTCTTCTCAATCTGTAGCAGAATTTGTAATTGCGCATTTGTTTTCTATCGTTCGTAATTTACACCAAGCCAATCGTAATATGCCTTTAGAAGGAGATTCTAACTTCAATGGATTGAAAAAAGCTTACGCAAAAGCAATCGAATTGAGAGGAAAAACAATGGGTGTAATCGGTTTTGGCCGTATCGGTGTAGAAGTGATTCGTGAAGCGATTGGTTTAGGAATGAATATTTTAGTGTATGATAAATTCCCAGCAACACGTGACATTGAATTAGAATTTTTTGATGGTCAAAAATTAACGTTTACCATCACTTCTGTTGATTTTGATGAAGTCATTACAAAAGCAGATTTCATTTCGCTGCATGTTCCAGCACAAGATGGATATATTTTGGGTGAAAAAGAATTTGCAAAAATGAAAGATGGCGTGATTGTAATTAATACGGCTCGTGGTGGAGTAGTTGACGAGCGTGCTTTGGTTGATGCAATTGAAGACGGAAAAGTTGCTGGAGCAGCCTTAGATGTTTTTGAGAATGAGCCAACACCAGAAATGGGCTTGTTGATGAACGAATCTTTGTCATTATCTCCTCATATTGCAGGTTCTACGAATGAAGCGCAGGACAGAATTGGAACTGAATTAGCTTCGCAAATCGTTGAGATTTACGGAAAATAATTTTGAGTTTCATTCTATCTAAAACTATTCAAAATGCCTCAATTTAAACCATTCAAAGGAATTCGACCTACAGAAGAAACTTCTCAAGAATTTGTGACGCTTGCCGTTAATCAATATTCGAAAGAAGAATTGGATTATTATATCAATAACAGAGAAAACTCTTTTTTGCATATTATTTTGCCAACTTGGGACGAAACGATTCAAGATCCGAAAGAGAAATTCAGAAAAGTTCGTGAGAATTTTGAGGATTTTATTTCGAAAAAAATATTAACGCAAGACAAGTCGTCTTTTTATATTTATCAAGTCATACAGCCTGATGGACGCGAAACAAAAGGACTTTTAGGCTTGGTGAATATTGATGATTATCGTCAAAATAAAATAAAAAAGCACGAAGAAACTTTGGAGCGTCGTGTGGAATTATTTGCTGATTATTTGAAAGAATCTCATTTCCATGCGGAACCTGTTTTGTTGACCTATAAACCTGCTCAACGTGTAGATTTGTTGATTGATACGGAAATGAAACGCAAGCCGATTCTGAAAATAGAAGAAGAAAACGGAACGCAACATTTGTTGTGGAGAGTTGATAATCGTTTAAATTTAAAACAATTAAAAGATTCAATCGAAAAATTAGACGAATTGTATATTGCAGATGGACATCATCGTATGGAAAGTTCGGAGCGATACACAAAATTTGCGGTTGAAAATTCGAAAGATGAAGTCTATGGTGATGAAGCTTTTAATTATACGTTAGCACTTTTAGTTTCGAATGAAGATTTGATTATCAATGATTATAATCGATTAATTAAAGATTTAAACGGCTTAACTCCAGAAGCGTTTTTAACTGCTTTAGAAGCTGATTTTGAAATTATTCCGAAAGGTGATGAATTAGTTGTGCCAACCAAAAAACATCATATTGTGATGTATTTAGATGGTCAATATTATAGTTTATATGTCAAAAATAATTTATTGACAACCGAAGGTTTAAGCGAATTGGATACTTATATTTTCGAAGAAAATGTGATGAAACCAATTCTAAATATTCAAGATTCTAAAAAGGATAAACGCATTCATTACGAATGTGGTACGCGCAATAGAGAAGGAGTAGAAGCGCTTAAAAATAAAGTTGATCATCACGATTATATTGCAGCTTTTGCTTTTTATCCAGTGGATGTGAAGGATTTGCAATTGATTGCGGATTTAGGGCTTAAAATGCCACCAAAAAGTACATATATCGAACCAAAACCATTAAGCGGTTTTGCTGTATTTGATTTGAAAGAATAAAAAATGAGTATTCAAGAAAATTTAAAAACAATCGAAGCTACAATTCCTGCTCATGTGACATTGGTAGCGGTTTCTAAGACAAAACCTGTGGAGGATTTGCAAGAAGCTTATGCGGCTGGAATGCGAGATTTTGGTGAAAACAAGATTCAAGAAATGTGCGATAAATACGAAGTTCTTCCAAAGGATATACGTTGGCATATGATTGGTCATGTGCAAACCAATAAAGTGAAGTATATGGCGCCTTTTGTGCATTTGATACATGGAGTTGATAGTTTAAAATTGTTGAAAGAAATTCACAAACAAGCCCAAAAAAATAATCGCGTAATTGATGTGTTGTTGCAACAATTTATAGCAGATGAAGAAACAAAATTTGGCTTGGATGAAGAAGAAATTCAACAGATAATGCAAGAAGAAATTCAGCATTTACCAAATGTTCGCGTAGTTGGATTGATGGGAATGGCAACGTTTACGGAAGATGAAAGTCAAATTCGTGAAGAATTCCGTTCTTTAAAATCTAACTTTGATTCATTGAAATCTATTTATCAAAACATTTCTATTTTATCAATGGGAATGTCAGGAGATTATCAAATCGCGATAGAAGAAGGCAGTACAATGGTTCGCATTGGGAGTTCGATCTTTGGACATCGTAATTATTCGATTTAACAGAATAGTATTGCAATACAAAACCCCTGAAATTTATGTTTTAGGGGTTTATTATTTATACAACAATTTCTAAAAAGGTAAAGTGTTTAAATTGAGATTTCCACCAGAAATACATGGTTTTTATCGCTATTAGCTTCATGTAATATCGTTTCGATATTTTTAAAAACTAAGTTAGTTTGCTCTAAAATTGTTAACAGAATTTTTTTGGTTTCGCAATCTATTGGTAATTGACCAGAAATAGAATTCCATTATTTTACATTGTGAGTAGTGTCCATTTGCAATTGGTATATTTTCTGTTTGAATAATTTTCTTATTGGTTTTAAATATATCTTTATATCAAGATATATTACAAGTATATCCAAATTAAAAAAACTATTGATAGAATTGGATCAATAATCATTATAAAAAAATAAAACCTGAACAGATTTGTTCAGGTTCTATTCATTCAGGAATAAATTTTAACCATTTCCTCCACCGCCTCCGCCGCTTTGTTCTTGGTTAGATTTTGAGCGTTCTATATTAAATTGTTTTCCGAAATTGTAACTAATTCCAATACGATACATTCTGAAAGCTTGATTAACTCCCATATTTGTTACGTTGTTAGACGTACTTGTGTAAGTTCCATTTTTATTTTCGAAAAGGTTAGAGATATTTGCCGAAAGTTGTAATTTCTTTTTAAATACCATTGCTCTCATACCAATGTTATGACGCATAAAATCTCCAAATTTGTCTAATCCATCTGTACTTTTTGTATAATATGAATAAGTGTAATTAGCAAAAAGTGTTTTCTTTTTATTTAAATCTAAATTATTTGTAATTCTAAATTCCCCATTCATTCCGTCTAATGTATAATTCATTTCAGGAATTTTACTGGTTGTTTTACGATAGAAAACATCTGCCGAAGCATTTACTTTCCACCATTTATAAGGTTTTACGTTGATGTTTTCACTTAAACCAATACTATATGTTTTTCCAATATTATAAGGCTTAGAAAGTGTAATCTTGGTATCAGGATCCATGATGCTTACTTGTTCAAAAAGATCATTCGCATTGCGGTAATACAAACTTGTTACCAATAAATCTTTATACGCATGCTCTAACTCGAAATTATTCGAATTAGAAGGCGTCAAATTTGGATTTCCTTCTGAATAATTATACTCATTTTGTTTCGTTCTTCTTGGATTTAAATACCAAATAAATGGACGATCTACACGACGACTATAGTTTAATGTAAACGAATGATTTTCCGATGATTGATACATCAAATAAGCGGTAGGATATAAGCCGTCATAAGTTTTTTCGTAATTATTTTTCGGATCTTCCATAATGCTTTTCACTTGTGCATGCTCATAGCGTAACCCAACTTTTCCTGTCAGCTTTTCACTCAATTGTTTTTCTACCGAATAATACAATGCGTAGACATTCTCTTTGTAATTGTATTTGCTTGCAAAATCGGTATCTTCATGGAAATTATCATTCGGATTAAGTTTTAAAAATCGTTGATTTTCCGCTTCATCTGTTGCCCAACGTAAACGCGTTCCATAATTCATTTTCCACGAATTAACAGGATGCTCCATATCGATACTTGCATTGAATCGGTTTGAAGAGCCGTCATTTAAGCTGTAATTATTTTCGTATTTACCAGGGATTTCTGCCCAATTAGGATCAAATTCGTTACTGATATTTTTGTTATTGCTATCGTTTCCGTTATTCGAATAGTCAAAATCGAATGTTAACTTTTTACCTTCCGTTTTGAATTTTTTGATGATATGGTAATTTAATCCCAGATAATTCCAATTCCATTTTCCACCATCCCAATTCGTCGTCATATAACGATTTGTTTTGTTGTTCACTAAATCGAAAATATCAATGACTGAATTTCCTTTACTTTCTCCTTTACCATCTGAAATATCTAAATTGAAACCTGTAATTAAGTTGTCATTGATTTGATAATCAATACCAATTCGACCACCATAATAATTGTTCTCATTTTTATTAATTCCGTCCGAAGTCCATTTTTGATCTGGATATAAAGTTGTGTTTTTACTTTTACCATACCAATTTCCTTTACCACTATAAATATTAGAGGTTAATGTCCATTTTCCTTTGCGGTAATTGATATTCCCGTTCAAATTGAATCCACCGTATTTTTGCTGGTTGTATGAAGTCGAAATAGAACCATTCAAACTTTCTTGTTTTGCATTTTTCAATACAATATTGATGATTCCACTGTTTCCTGTCGCATCGTATTTGGCTGGAGGATTTGTAATGACTTCAATTTTTTCAATATCTTCTGTTCGAATGGTTTTTAGATAATTTGACAATTGTTCACTGCTCATTTGCATTAATCGGTCATTAATCATGACGCTTACTGAACCTTTTCCTATAATCGAAATAGCATCTGTCGCTTCTTCCACCTCGATACGTGGCGCAAGTTTCAATGCATCTAAGGCATTTCCACCTTTTGCACCTTCTGCTTGATCGACATTGAAAATTAATCGGTCTACTTTCTTTTCAACTAATTTTTTTTGACCTGTAACAACAGCTTCCGTTAAGGTTACATTTTCAGTTTTAGGAACTAAAATAATTCCTAAATCCGTATGATTCATAATCGTGAGAGAGGATGAATGAAGTAAAATTCCAGCTTCTTCAATTCTATACGTATAAGTTCCTTCTTCTAAAATAACCGTAAAGTGCCCATTTTTGTCAGTAGAAATTTCATCTATAATTTTTTCGCCTTGAAAAATGATTACATCTGCTAACGCTATTGGAGCTTGATTGGTATATTGAAAAGTTCCTTTTATTTCTTGTTGAGCAAAAGTATGAACAGATGCAATACAAATAATTGGAAGAAAATATTTTTTCATTTATAGGGTTGTTTACAAATAAGACGCATCAATCATCAAAAAGTTACAAAACTATAAGTGAAAATATCTTAAATAATAATGAATTAAAGAATCAAAAACTCCCAATAAGGGGATTATTGGGAGTGAATAAACTTATTTAAGTTCTTTTTCTAATTGAATAGATTTTGGAAATAGAATGTTGTTTTCGATGTGAATATGAGTATGCAAATCATTCTCGAATTCTTCTAACATTGCATAGGTCACGCGATAAGTGTTACACGCATCTGCTGGTGGAGTGTAATGATTGGTAAGTTCTGCAATCCTTGCAAAACGATCACCTTCTGCGGTATGTTCATGTTCCATCATGTGAACTGGATTTTCAACTGTACCAAAATGAGGAACTTCTAATTCTATTCCTCTTTTCTTTGCATGAGTCATTTTTTTGATAAATGGAAAAAGAATTAATTCTTCTTTTTTTAAATGAGCACTCAAATCTTGAGCTGTTTGATTAAATAAAGCGTTTATTTCATAAAGTACTGGATGTCTTTCACCATGAACTTTGCATAATTTGTCTAAGAAAGCGAGTAAAACAGGTATTTTTTCTTCCACATAAGCATGATGTATTTTTTCAACATATTCACTTAGCAAATCCAATGGCCACGATTTAAAATCAATTGAAGCTTCGGTTTGAGAAGGTAAATTTTCCAAATCATTATACACTTTGTTTACATCTGTAGTTTTATTTTCACAGGCTTCTTCGATGGTTCTTCCACCACGGCAACAAAAATCAATGCCATGTTTTTTGAAAATCGCCGCAGTTCTAAAATCTTCTGAGACCATTTCTCCGATTAAATCTGTTTTTATGTCCATAATAGAATACTTTTTATCTTTTATTAAATTAAATTTTTTTTGAGCCTTTTAGCATTATTATTTTTTCTTTGCAATCATGACAAAAGCACACAAATGTTCTTCGTATTTTTTGAAAACTTTCTTCATTTTTATTACTCTTTCTCTCACTTCTGTTTGAGTTGCAATATTTTTTATGATAGTTAAAAACCCTGAAAATCCTTCATCATCAATTAATCTTGAAGGTTCAAGCAGGCGCATTTCAGCTGTTTTAATTTCAATAATTTCGAAACCTTCTTCTTTTACAAGAATTTTCCATTCTTCAACTGTTAATGGTCTTGCATTAACATTCATCGTAATTGCAAGCTCTTTTTGAATGTTCTTTTTGATTTCATCTGAAATATTATTCGGTTTTAATGCTAATTCATGAATTGCATAGTATCCATCTTTTTTTAGAACACGATGAGCTTCTTTTATGATTTCACTTTTACGATGATTGGCATGCATCGTTAGCATAGCTTCTCCAAAAATTTTAGTTTGAGAACAGTCATCAAGTCTTGTGTCAGCAGCATTTCCTAATTGAAAAACAGCTTTTTGATTATCAAATTTTTGATTTAAATTCTCGATAATTTTTTCGTCTAAATCAATTCCAATGTATGATGTTGGCTGTTTGTCAAGTACAATAGAAGTGGTATAACCAAGCCCAGGAGCAAATTCTACAATCGCATCATTTGTATTGATATCTAACAATTCAACCATTTCATTTGTCAACTTTTTTCCTCCAGGTCTTAGTACTTTTTTTCCTATTTTAGCAAGGAGCCAATGTCCAGACATTTTATCAATTGTATCATTTTTCATTTGAGTAAGTTTTTTATTTTCAATTGAAATAAAAAAGACCTTTTTATCTTTTATTAAGGTAAATTTTATTCTAAATTTAATTTTAGAAATACTTCTTGCGAATCTAATTTCTCAACCAATTGGTTGATAGTAGTTGTTTCTAATAAATGCTTTAAAGTATTTCGTATTTCTTTGAATTGCTGATGCAAAGGACAAGGATTTTTTTCTGAACATCGTTTTAGTCCAAGTGCACAACCACTAAAAATTTTATCTCCATCAAAATGTCTAACAATTACAGCCAACGAATTTTTCATATATTTTTCATCGAGATGAAAACCACCATTTGGTCCTTTTGTAGACTGTAAAAGATTTTTTCGAACCATTTCTTGCAAAATTTTTGCAATAAAATATTCAGGAGAATCAATTCCTTTCGCTACATCTTTTATTCCAACTCGATTTCCGTCTTTGGTTTGCTGTGCGATATAAATTACTGCTCTAACGGCGTATTCACAAGTTTTTGATAACATTTACAATTCTTTTACACTACAAATATACATCATTTCTTTAATAAAAGAGTAAAAGGTGTTTTATTAATTCTAATTATTTCCAAAATTCGTCTTCAAAATTATCAAATGGTTTTGTGTGCGAGTTTTCTAATCTTTTACCTATTTGTTTCAAATCACTTTCATCAAGATTTTCTTGTAAGTAAGGAAACCATTCACGTTCCTCGAATCGAATATGATTTTTTAATAAATGAGCAAATTTTTCTACTATTGATTTCTCTGGATGTTGAGCAATCTTTTGTGCTAAAACCTTTAATTCTTGATGTTCGGTTTTAATTTGTTGGTTGTATGTTTCGTTTGAATAGGGAAAAATAATCGTTTCTTCATGTTTAAAGTGCTCAGAAAGATGATTGTTCCAAACATATTCAACATAAGATGCAATTCGTTCTAATGCAATATTTTTAAAGAAACCTTGTTCAATTTTCCAACTACAAAGCAATCCAAAATGATGATCCTTTGATAAAACGACAATGTGTTCACTTCTTTTCATAATTAACTGTTTTTGTGAATTAAAGTTATGACAATTTTTCACTAAAATTCTTTTTAGTATTCTATTTTAAAATTTAGACGTATTTCAGATCTTTTTTAGGTTGACATAAATGGAAAAGTATTCAATAAAAAAATCATTCTAATTTCCTGCTATTGGACTACCGAAAACTCCGACAGCTAATTCAGTCCATATTAATAAACCAATGAGTAAAACCATTATGCAGAAAAAGATTTTATTTTGTAAACGGTTAGTCAGTTGTAGAATGTAGTTTATCGTTAATCCAATAACCGAAAGTAAAATAAATGCAATAATAAAATCAAATAAACTCCAGTTGACTTCATTTGTAAATTGCATAGCAATTAGTGGAATTGTTATTATTAGACCAATTATTCCAAAAATTAAAGATTATTTAAGGTGCATTTTTGTATTCATAACTAACTATTTATTGAAATCACTTTGAGAAATAAAGTAATAAAATAAAAATGAGATTAAAAAAAAATAGTTTAATTGATAAATTGTGAACGATTGAGTTTCGATTTAATGAAAAATTAATTTAAATCAATATTTTTCTAAAAAGCATTGTTTAAATTTGAAGTATGAAAGCAAGTTTTGAACCTTATTTTTTGAAATTCAAAAATCCAAGCGGTACTTCGCGCGGCGTTTTGACAGAGAAATTGACGTATCTTTTTACATTAGAAGAAGATGGAAAAGAATATGTTGGTGAATGTGGATTGTTTAAAGGGTTGAGTTTTGATGACCGCCCTGATTATGAAGAAAAATTGCAATGGGTTTGTGACAATATTGACTTAGGAGTTGATGAATTGTGGCGTGAATTGCGCGAATGGCCTTCGATTCAGTTTGGAGTAGAGCAGGCTTTTCAGAGTATGTTTGCGAATCGTTACAACGAAAATTATACAGATAAATTGAATCCTGATTTGTATGAATCAGCTTTTTCGACAGGTGATAAAGGTATTCAAACTAATGGTTTAATTTGGATGGGTTCGATTGATTTTATGCGCGAACAAATCAAAGAAAAATTAGCGATTGGTTTCAACTGTATCAAGTTGAAAATCGGTGTTGATTGGGAAAATGAGCATAAGATTATTCAACAATTAAGACAAGATTTTTCTGCGGATCAATTAGAATTAAGAGTAGATGCGAATGGAGGTTTTACGTTTGAAGAAGCAAAAGTGGTCTTGCAACAATTGGCTGATTTAAAAATACATTCGATTGAACAACCTATCAAAGCTGGACAAATCGATTTGATGACGGAATTGTGTGCTACAACACCGACACCAATTGCGTTGGACGAAGAATTAATTGGAATTGTTCATCAAGAGGATAAATTCGAATTGTTAGAAAAAATCAAACCGCAATATATTATTCTAAAACCAAGTTTGGTTGGGGGAATTAGAGGTTCGTTGGAATGGATTAATGCAGCAGATACATACGAAATTCCGTTTTGGATAACATCAGCATTGGAAAGTAATATAGGCTTAAATGCTATTGCACAATGGACAGCGATTTTATATCCAGAAATGCCACAAGGATTGGGCACAGGAGGTTTGTTTACAAACAATTTCCCAAGTCGATTAGAATTAAGAGGAGAATATTTATTTCGAAACAAATTAGCATGAATAAAGTAATTATCGCATTTTTTGCAACAATCGTTTTAATGAGTTGTCAAACGACAAAAAAAACAATTGATTTAGTTGCAATTCAAAAATATCAAACCGAATTGGCGACTTTTTATACTGATCTTAAAACGACGCCATTGGTAGACGAAGAAAAAACGAATTTCAAAGGCATTACATTTTTTCCGATCAGCGAAAAATATATAGTGAAAGCGAAATTTACGCCAATCAAAGATGGAAAGGTGATTCCGTTTCCTACTTCTGCGAAAAAAATCAAAAATTACAAAGAATACGGAACGGTAACGTTCATGTTGGATAATGTTGAACAAACGCTGACGGTTTATCAATCTTCACCAATTATGGAGAAATATGCAGACAGTTTGTTTTTACCTTTTATGGACGAAACAAACGGCGTGACGTCTTATGGAGGTGGACGTTATTTGGATTTGAGTACAAAGGATTTAGGTACAACAGCCAATGAAATTACGTTGGATTTTAATCAAGTGTATAATCCATATTGTGCATATAGCAAACATTACAATTGTCCCATTCCGCCAGCGAATAATGTGTTGGATATCGAAATTAATGCAGGTGTAAGTTATCATAAATAGAATGTTGTATTTAGATTTTTCTCAACCTAATTTTGATGTCAACGCTATTGAAGTTACCAACGAATTTGAACAATCCGTAAAAGATTTTTTGGTTGAATGGTTTTCTGATTCTGAGGTGATGATTGCGCATACTTCGGGGTCTACTGGAACTCCGAAAGAGATTATTTTAACCAAAAAAAATATGCGAAAAAGTGCGAATATGACGGGAAAATATTTGCATTTAGAGAAAGGAAATTCGGCTTTATTGGTGATGCCTGTTACTTATATTGCTGGAAAATTGATGTTGGTTCGTGCAGTAGAAATCGGATTGAAATTGATTTGTATGCAACCAACTTCTCATATTTCTTTGAATGAAATTAATAGTGGAATTTCACAAAATTTTACCTCTATTGATTTTGTTGCGTTAACGCCTATGCAAGTTGAAAATTCGTTAGATTTTGTTTCAAGATGTCAAAAGTTAATTATCGGAGGAGCGCCTCTTTCGGAGAAAGTGAAACAAGAATTGTTTGCTTTTGAGAACGAAGTCTACGAAACATATGCAATGACGGAGACGATTACACATATTGCGTTTAAACAAGTTGCGAATCAAAAATATCCTAATGCAGAACAAGTTTTTGAAGCGTTTGATGAGGTAACGATTTCACAAGATGAGCGAGGTTGTTTGGTGATTGATACGCCTTATGATGGATTGCAAGTTGTAACGAATGATGTGGTTGAATTGATTGATACACGAAAATTTAACTGGATTGGTAGAGCGGATAATGTGATTAATTCGGGTGGAATAAAATTATTTCCAGAACAAATAGAAAATAAGCTGAAACCGTTCATTGATTCTGATTTTTATATCACTTCAAAAACGGATGAATTATTAGGTCAGAAATTAATTTTAGTTGTGGAAGGAGAGCAGAGGAGCTTGGATTTTTCTTTGGCAGATTTAACCAAATATCAAGTTCCAAAAGAAATTATTTTCATTCCTACATTTTCTCGAACGGAAAGTGGTAAAATAAAACGACAACAGTTTTAGGATCGACCTATTTTTTTATTTTGTTCGTGTATTTTACCTAAAATAGCTTAATTTTATCACTACTAAAACTTATACTGTGGATTACAATCGACTTTTTAATGATATTTTTTTCTTGATTCTTGACGACGAGATGGATGAGAATCAATATCTCATTTGGAAAAGTTTTTCGTTTATTCACAATCCGATTCAGCAATTAATTAAGGCACAAGATTTATTAAATCAGTTGCTTCACGAATATCCAAAAGATAAAAAAGCACTTTTTCTGAAAGGAGTTGTTCAGCGCAATTTAAACTTCAACGAAGAATCGATTTTGTATCTTTTAGAAGCAAAAAAGGAAGATTATTACTTGTATGCTGCGAATTTCTACATTGCCGAATATTATATTCATAAATTGAAATTTGATGAAGCGCAAAAGTATTTGAAAGAAATTGAAATTGTGTATCCTACCAATCAACGTTTTCTTTTCTTATCGATTTTAGTGAGTTTAGAATTGTTTGATTTTGAAGAAGCTAAACGATATTTGAATATTTTGTATCAATTGGTTGAGGATAAACAACTTTTAGAATTATTGAGTAAAAACCTTCAGATTACTGAAGAAATTGTCTTGAAAACGACAAATCGATTGGTCTTAAAAAATTTCAAGTTGAGAAGTTTTAATTATAATCTTCAGCTCAAAACAAATTTGATTGCTTTTTATAAGAATTTCGCTGATATCGGGGTTAATTTTAATGGAATCAATTGCTTTATAATGGCACTTACCTTGAAGCAAATTACGTTGTATCCGACGTTTCATAATCTTGAAATTTATAATGTTCAAACGATTTTAGATTATATTGATGTTGATAAAAAAGGGATTCAAATGCGCTTAGAAGACATTGATTTTGACCATGATTTTGTCAAAAATTACCACGAATATTTAGAAGTCGAAATTCTATTGAAAGAAGATTAGTTTTTTTACTCAACTACATTTTTCTCAAGGAAATATTTTTGTTGTGATCTTGAATCGAGTTGAAGATGACTGAAGTAGTTTAGAATAATCTGAGATTCTTCGACAGGTTTAGAATGACAATAATGTCAAGTTGAGTTTATTTCAGTTTTGCATAAATAGATGAAGACTTTTCTATTGAAATGATAAATAGGAAACATGAATAAAAGTAAACAATCAGAAAAAAAACTTTAATTTTGCTAAAATTTATAAGATGGAATTTGTTCAAGATAAGGAAGAAGTTTTTGATAACGTCGAGTTGTTTTTAGAAAGTCTAGAAGTTGGAACGGATGAAGAAAAAAAGAAATCGATTCAGTTAATCAAAAAATCGAAAACATTTTTGGTGATTGATGCGGATGAGGTGATGGTTTTTGCGCCAAGTACATTTATTGGCATTAAAGAAAATAACATTCAGCAGTTTACAGGGAAGCTATTAGAGCACGAAACCAATCCTATTCTAACGAAATTGTTCGGTTCTACGCCAAAAATTGATAAAACTTTGGACGAATTATTTTTAGATTTTTGCGACGAAATAGAAGTTAATCGCAATGATGTTGGGATTTCCCGAGACTATTGGATTATAAAAGATATGTAAAAAAAGAGCTTTTCATCTACAAGTGAAAAGCTCTTTTTTCTTAAAATGTTAAAGGATAACATTGATTTTTGCTTTGCTAATAGGTTTTATTCCAGTCAAAGCACCATCAATTTCGCACTTCAACAAACCACTTCCTCCACCATAATGATGGATTTGCTTTATAGTAGGGAAATAAGTGCTTATCCATTCCTCCATTTTCTCTACCTCCGAAGCACCAATTCCACTACTGTATAATATTATTTGGACGTTGTTTGTTGATACGTATCCTTTCAATTCTTCTTGTGAGCAGGTACAAAATGCTTTCCAGTTTTCATTTTTGTTAATCACGCGTTCTAACGTGTCTACAATTTCTTTGTTTTTACCATAAACGGCGATTTGTACTTGCATATTAGATTAATTTTAAGGCAAAGTAACAACATAACGCATGGTCTAACATTGATTTACGATAAGAAATAAAAAGACATAAAAAAAAATCGTTCCAATTCGAAACGATTTCTATGTTTTATTGTTGATTTTCTAATTGTGCTAATCTTTCGGCAGCTAAATAAAATTCAGGATTCAACTGCAATGCTTTTTTGTATTCCTCTACAGCTTCGGCTTGTTTCTCAAATTTTTCTAGGATTGCGCCTTTGTTGTAGTATGATAAGAAATGATTTGGATTTAACTCGATTGATTGATTAAAATCGTCTAATGCATTTTCTAAATCATTCAATACAAAATAAGTATTTCCTCTGTTGTAATACGACAAGAAATGTGGCTTCATTTCAATTACTTTCGAATAATCTTCGATTGCTTTATCCAATTGTTGCAATTGATCGTAACAAAATGCACGATTGTGGTAACATGATTCGTAATCTGGATTAATTTCTAAAGCTTTATTGAAACATTCGATCGCCTCATCGTATTTGTTCAAATTCATCAATACATAACCTTTTTGATGATAAGCTACAAAACTTGCCGGATCAATCTCGATCACTTTATCAAAATTCTCAGCTGCTTTTGTTGGATTATATTGATTGAAATTTGCCATTCCTCTGTAGAAATAGAAGTTTGGATTTTTATCATCTAATTCAATTGCTTTATCAAAATCCTTGATTGCATCTGTATTTTGTTTCATATAATATTGGCTCAATCCACGACCGAAATATGAATTTGCCACTTCTATTTGACGCTTAATCGATAATGTAAAATAATCAATCGCTTTTCTATACTGACCTTTGCGGAGATATTGACTCCCATCTTCATAAAAACTCATAGTTCAATATTACAACAAACTCTTTAAATTTTAAATAAAAAATTTTAGAAAAGTTTATCTTTACGCAAAACAACACACATGAAAATAGAACATTTAGGGATTGCCGTAAAAGATTTGGGATTATCGAATGAATTGTTCGAAAAATTATTAGGAAAAGCACCGTACAAAGAAGAAGCAGTGGAGTCGGAAGGTGTGAGAACCTCTTTTTTTGAAGTAGGCGAATCGAAGATCGAATTGGTCGGTTCTGAAAAAAATGATAGTGCTATTGAAAAATATTTAGAAAAAAATCGCGAAGGAATTCACCATATTGCTTTTGGAGTAGATGATATCGAACTCGAAATAGAGCGTCTTAAAAATCAAGGGTTTACTTTTATTAACGAAACGCCAAAATTGGGAGCAGATAATAAACGTATTGTTTTTTTACACCCTAAAACAACAAATGGCGTATTGGTAGAGCTTTGCGAAGATGTAAAATAATTTTGAAGTTCAAAAAAATAGCTTTAATATTGCAAACGAATTAGGTGATAGCTTCCTTTTTATTGCTTAATTCTCTGGTCCTATAACTCAGTTGGTTAGAGTAGCTGACTCATAATCAGCAAGTCCTTGGTTCGAGCCCAAGTGGGACCACTTTATTGAAAATCAGACGTTTACAGTTGTGTAAGCGTCTTTTTTTTGACTTCATTTTAATCTATAAGTACAACATTTGTACAACAAATTATCTGATTCAAAGATAGTTATAATTTTCATTTGATTGCATTTTTAGTATATTTATAAAAATAATTCAAAACTAATCTAAAATGATCTTAGGAATAATTGATAAATATTTTACTGTAGCAGAAGATTTATATAGAATAAGAATATTGTCCAAAAATAATATTCAACGTTTCTTAATGTTGTTATATTTTCCTTTTATAATATCATCTTTAATACTTACTCAACCAAATCTTTCTCCATTAGTAATTTTAACTTTAGTAATATTCTCTTTTATTTTAATTATACCATCTATATATTATTTTACATTCTTTTTTTATAGAAATTTTAATTCTAATATTAAAAGTTTTCAATTTGAAAAAGGAGTTGATAATTTATCTACTGCTAATAGAATTGATTTTAAGCCTTGGAAAACTAATGATATTGATAATACATTTATTTTTAAACGTTCCGTTTTTTAGGGAAGATTACACACTACATTAGGTACTAATATTACAGTTTTAGAAAATGATTTTATTGATATCGAAGGGATTCGTTTTCATGGATGTACATTATGGACTGATTTTTCAATTTTTGGAGATCCAATGAAATATGGGATGATTTGTCAAAGTCAAATGAATGATTACAAATATATTAAACGTGATCCGTCTTATTCAAAAATGAGAACCATTGATGTTTATCAAATTCATAATAAGTCTATTGCATGGCTTGAGCAAAGTCTAAAAGATTCAATTGGTCTGAAAAACATTGTTATTACACATCATGCACCGAGTATAAAATCAGTTCCAAAAGAGTATATTTCTGATCCTGTTACGTCTGCTTATGCTTCAAATTTAGAAGATTTTATTATAGAATATCAACCAATGTATTGGATTCATGGACATATTCATACACCTTGCAGATACAAGATTGGTGATACTGAAATTATCTGTAATCCTCATGAATATATTGATGAAAAAGATAATGGTTTTATAAAAGAGTTGATGATAGAGTTATAAAATTAAGTTTACCATTTAGTAAATAATGTTTACTAAAATATATATTAAGTTTATATTTTAGTATATTTGATTATTATAATATACATTATATGTTAGATTTCACGACAATAAAAGATGTAAAAAACACAATTGGTGAGTGGTGTAAAAAAATGCGCAAAGCAGAAAATTTAACACAACAAGAATTAGCTGATGAACTAGCTCTTTCTCGCTTAACAATTGCTAAACTTGAAAATGGAGATAATCCTACACTAGAAACTCTTTTGAAAGTGTTACAGTATTTTGATGAAATGAAATCGATCAATCAATTTATTTCTGATAAAATTGAAAGTTTAGAAAATAATCAATCCATGTATTAACTATGGCAAAGAATCAAATCATTTCGATAAATTTTCAAGAAATTGAAATCGGTAAAATAGGTTACGACGAAAACCAAAGAAAATCATCATTCCAATACAATCCTGATTTTTTGGAAAGTAATAACTACAAAAAGATATTTCCTTACGTTATCCGCAGAACGCCTAACGTACAAGTATTTTCTGAATTTGAGGGAGAAACATTTCGTGGTTTACCTCCTATGATTGCTGATTCTTTACCTGATTTTTTCGGTAATATTGTCTTTAAAGAATGGTTAGAAGCAACTCAAAAAGAAATGAATGCTATTACTCCTTTAGAACAACTAACATATGTTGGGAAAAGAGGAATGGGAGCTTTAGAATTTTCACCTGCGAAAGAAATTAAATCAAATCAGAGTATTGATGTAGAAGAAATAACGGAAGTAGTAAAGAAAGTGCTCGATTTAAAAACTTCAACAGAAGAAAAAGGATTAAGTGATATCGCTTTACTGAACATCTTTAAAATTGGAACTTCAGCGGGTGGCGCACGCCCTAAAATTTTAGTTTCAGAACATAAAAAAACAGGACGTCTAATTCCTGGTGATTTAGAAACATCAGACAAATACAATCATTATTTAATTAAACTTTCTGTAGACGAAGATCAAGGCTATTCAAAAGAAAAAATAGAGTACATCTATTATCAAATTGCAACTTCTATAGGAATTGAAATGATGCCTTCTAAGTTGATTGATGATAAACATTTTGCAACATCAAGATTTGATCGTCAAAATGGAAAAAAACAGCATATTTTAACTGCATCTGGAATGACAGGATGGGATTTTAAAAAGCCTGAAAACTCAACTTATGAAAATCTTTTTAAACTTGCTTTTGATTTAAAACTTTCGCACAAAAACATTCAGCAATTGTTTAAACGACTGGTTTTTAATCTTGTCTTTTTCAATATCGATGACCATTTAAAGAATTTCTCATTCATTTATGATGCTGATAAAGATCGTTGGAATTTAGCTCCCGCCTATGATTTAACTTATCCATTAGACGCTTTAAAAAACTACCTAAGAATTTCAAGAGCGATGTCTATTAATGGAAAAAGGACTGAGATTAATCGAGATGATTTAATGAAAATAGCTGAATTATTTACAATTAAAGACGCTAACGGAATTATTGATGAAGTTATAAACTCTACAAATCAATTCAGAATTCTATCTAAAGAACAAGATATTCCTGAAAAAGTAATTGATAAAATTGAATCTGAGTTTTTAAAGTTTTAATCAAAAAACTTCTGCTAAAAATAATCATTATGTTATGTCAATTATTTTTAGGTTAAATTGGTTGATTTTTAATAATTACCGTTTTAAATAAATTAATTCTAAAAATCCTTCTGTAAGGTGCATTTTGTCGTTAAATATAAATATTCAAAGCGGTCAATTTTTATAATTGATTAAACTCAAAATTGTAAGTGAATAAATCGATATTTTCTTTAGATTTTAGATCAGAAATATATGTAAATCGTCAGCAAAAAGTTTATTAATATCAATAATACATTTTAAATTCACTATTTCACACCATTTTTTTTAGCCTAATTCTAAATAAGAAAATTCATCAATGATCTAAAATAGATTTGACTTATAAAAACATATAATTATGAGCCAAATACAAATTTCATTGGTTTATAATAGGAAGAATAAAATCAATAAAAATGAAGAATTATTAATTCAGATTTGCTGTTATCAGAATGGAAAGAGAACATATTTTTCAACAGGTCAATTATATTTAATAAAGTTATAATGATAATAAACCATAAATTATTTCATTTCATTTTTAATCAAATTAAGGATTGTAAATATTATATAAAAATTTACACTATTATTATATTGTAATTGAATTTGTTGTAAAAAATATCAAAATTCTTTTATTTTTAACTTGTTTTTTATGTTTTAGATTTTATATATTTGCACCCACGAGAAAAGAAATTGATCTTTTACTCTGGGTCCTATAACTCAGTTGGTTAGAGTAGCTGACTCATAATCAGCAAGTCCTTGGTTCGAGCCCAAGTGGGACCACTGAAAATCCCGATAAACGTACTGTTTATCGGGATTATTTTTTTACTGGGGGTTAATTAGGGGGTGAAAATTAACTTCTAATGCTTTTACATTTGTAAGAGAATCACATTCTTTTAATAATATTTTTTCAAATATATTGATTATTCTAATTTTTATATCTTCAGAATTTTCAATGTCTATTTCATATAAAGCTCCATCATGCAATGGTATTAGTAATCTTGCTTTTTTTACTTTTTCAAAAGTTTCAATAATAGCTTTTTTAAAAATGTATGATGCATTCGACTGTATATAATGACTTAATATCCATATGTTATCATTGTTAAAATCAAGTTGTCGAAAATTACCATTTTCTGTACTTACATAAGCATTTTCTAAAGATTGTTTTATTAGATCTTCTTTAAATTTTGATAACTCTTTGAAACTATTAAAATAGTTATCAACTTGCTCTTTAAACTTTAAATTGTTTTCAAATGTATCACCATATAAGTATCTATAAAAAAGAATTTTAGCTTCTTTTCTATTTTCTTCATTAACTTCTTTTTTGAAAATTCTCTCAACAATATCAGAATAAATGTCCTTTGTGTTTATTAAGTCTAAAAGAACTTTATCAGCAGAATAATGAGCTAAAATACTTGCTTCAAATTGGCTATAATCAATATAAAATAACTCTTTTCCAATATTTGGAATTATAATATTTCTATTAGCTTTTCGAAGGTTTTGAAGTGAGGGTTCTTTTATAATAATTCTTGATGTTATAGTCCCAAAACCTACAAAATATGGATTTACAAAATCAATACCACCTAATCTTGATTTTAATAAAATCAAAGTTTTTAGGTCTTTAACTAACCTATTTAGTTTGTTAAATTTTTCGCAAACAATATCTGATTTTCTAAGTAAACTAACTGTTCTCTCAATAGACTGTAATATTCTATAATTGTTATTTTTTAAGTAGTTTGCTTGAGTTTCGAAATTTTCTGGTTGAAATATATTATAGGAAAATTGTAACTCATTTTTAAGCTTATAAATTTCTTTATGTAAATCAACACACTTGCTATCTAAAATATTTTTATCAATCTTAATTCCACCAAAAGAAGTTTCATGAATAATTTTATTAATTTTTATTTCAATATTATTGAACCGTTTTAATTCTAGATCTTGAGCATCAATTAAATTATTTATAAACTCTTTTGTTTTTAATAGAATATCTTTCATATTAGATATTCTATAATGTGAATTTATGATATTCTCTCTTCTTAATGATTTTAAAATATGCCATCTTTTAAAATCAAATAAGTCTTTGCCACTTTGTGCAAATTGTTTATCTAACGACTCTATGTTAACAATCTCAGGAAGAGTTTTGTACTTTAATCTTTTTAATTCTCTAATTAAATCCGACACTTGAAATGAGTAATACTTATTTCCAATTGATAATTTGTGGTCTTCGGAAAACTCATCATTTGATATTTCTAATGAATACCATTTATTTTCTGTGAAGCAAATAATAAATTCTTTCATATTGAGAATAGTTCTTCTGTTAAATCCATATCGTCATAATTTAATTCGATATCATAATAAAATACCAAATCTTTATCTCCAAATTTCGATGTGAATGGAAATGAGTATGACAATGTAGGATGTATCGATTCTTTTTTAGGTTCGGTAAGATTGAATGATCTTAGAGCTATTAAAGATGCTCTATTTTGAAAATAATCACGAGCGAAACCTTCATCGATTTTTCGTAATAAAATTCGTTTGAAATTTTTATCTACTGTAGTTAAATACAAAATTTGAGCAGAAGTTGTGGCTATTTGTGTAGAATCATTTATCTCTATTTTTTCACTAGCATATCTTATTAAGTCCTTACAAACAAATTTTTGTTTAGTAAATAATAACCAAATTTGAAATTGTTGATATGGATAAATATTTAAGTGTTCTTGAAGAACTAGTTTTTCTAGTTCTGGAGCAAATCTATCTGAGAATTGGTCAAGCTCTATTAAAGATAGTATTTTGCATACTTGTGGGGTTATCCATGGTTTATCCTTTAGCACGCTGACTGCTTTAGATAGTGAATCCACTAGCTCACTATTATATGTTTGAAAATGAATTTTAGATTTCCCTAAGAATTCAATAATTCTTAAAGCAAATATTAAATTTTTTGATTGTTCATCATTTTCATTTCCATCAAAATTAATATTTTCACTTAATAGATTTATAGCTGAATGAAAAGCTTCATTTCTATACTGATAATTTGATGATTTTGATAAGACTTTAATTTGTTCTATTCTAGGATTAAAAATAGATGATATTTCGTCTCTAGTTATAATTAAATCATTTTTGTCTTTGTTCAAATCTACAATTTCAATAATTTTTGTCTTTTGTGAATTCACAGAAAGTTGACATCTTTTCAATTCCTTTTCTAATAATACTAAAAACTTACGTGCTTCATACTTATCTTTGCAAAGAATTTTTATATCATCTGCAAATCTATAATATGACTGTGTATGATTATGAATAAATGCATCCACTTGATTTAAATAGAATGTAGAAAATAAAGCCGATGCATCATTGTTTTGTGGTAATCCAGTGCTTTTTTCAGAATAACTACTTAAAAAAGTATCAAGTAGATTTATTAAGTTTAAATGATTTTGATTAGTAGCAATTCTTTTTAATTTTTCTACAAGTAATTTCTTGTCAATATTGTCAAAATAATTTAAAATATCGACTTGAAGAATACAATTAAATTTAAATTCTCCTTTCTCTTTTCTGTTTACTTCTTCAGAGATTTTATATTTCATTTTTATCCATTGTTCTACACCATTTATTAGTAAATTATTGGAATTTAATTTATTAAATCTTGATGCAAAAACATTTGGAATTAAAGAATCCTCAATTAACTCTCCTAGTTCTCCAGCTATTGCTATATAGATAATTCTATCTATTAATGGTAAAATATAAGCTTCTCTTAATGTGTAATTATTTTTAGGAATGTAAAATTTTTCTGCTTTTGTGGCTCTATAAGAAGTTTTATAAAAATAATTACCTAATTCTGCGAAAAGATAATCTGAATTCAAAAGATCTATATATTGTAATGAATCATAAAACCAATCATCATTCATATCTGTTCTAACTCTTTCAATAGCCTTATTTAAATCTAAATATGCATTATTGATTTGTCCTTGATACAATTCAACAATTTGTCCATCAACTTCACGTTTTAAATAACTTTCTTCGGTATCTAATTGAACATAACCTAATTCACGCAATCGAGTATTTATCGTAGCAAAAGATATTCTAGAACATTCTATGGTATTTCCTTCAAAATTTTCATTTGGATACTTTGATATAATTCCAAGCAGTTTGTTTTTATTATGAATAAAAACACCACTTCCAGATATACCATTAAGATTTTCTTTGGATACATTGTCTACAAGAACAATCTTCTTTTCTGAAGGATCATTACGATAAAACTTAAAAGGGCTTAAAGTATTTTCATTTGCTTTAAAAACAGACCAACATGAAAAAACAAGTTCATCATTTTCCAAATTATCTGATACTAAAATAGAAGGGAAATTAAAGCCTTCTATTTTTTTTATTTTAAGGATTGCTAGGTCTTCACTTTCAAATATGACAATATCTGATTCGATTAATTTTTTCCCTTTTAAAGAGATTAATTTTTCTAACTTATCAGTGTAGTAATCAACTTCGATACTTTGTATCTTATTGAATTCATATTCAGTGTGAGAATCTTCAGATAAAAGATGTCTTGCAGTTAAAATATAATTGTAATTACATTTATTTGGTGTTTGATATATAACTCCAGAACCTATAGAAGGGACTCCAGAAATCATAGATGTTATTTTAACGGAACAGGATTTTAATGTTTCAGATATCAAAGGCATAACCATTTTTTTTATTGTTAGAAATCAAATTAATATTATACTTCTTTTCTTCTGATTTAGAAATTTTCAAATTTCCAATGACTTCTCCATAATTGAAGTAAAATTTGATTACTTCATTTGAATTTCTGTTATTTATTATTTTTATTAAAGCTCTTTTATTCGGTAAAAAATGTTTCTTACTATTAGTTGAAATAATGAAATTTGTACAATTTATTTTTTGTAATATTTGCTTATTAATACTTCTGTAACTTGCGTGATGTGGTAATTTTATTTGTTCAAAATTAATAACTTCATTTTGTTCCTTTAATTCATCTATTATTTGGTTAAGTCGTGTTGGTGTAACATCAGCTGCAAATAAATAATTTTTATCATTATAAATAAGAAATAAAACTATACTTGCCATGTTACTTGCTGATGTGTCTTGGCTTTTATCATCTACTGGGTCTAATTTAGAAATAGGAGAGTCCCAATCACATCTATTATCACTTGTTAGATAAGCACCTTTATTTGAAGCGTATTTTTTTAAGATTTCATCATCTGGAGAAAATAGCCTAAACTTTAAATTGGTATCATTAAATAATTCATTTAATTTCATTTCTATAATTTCTGTATTCAATGACGTTTCCCATTTTATCTTTTGATGATTTCCTAAATACTGTTCGAGTTGATAAGCTTGTTTATATGATAATAGGTTTGATTCAGAAGTATTCTCAATTTTGCCAAGTATTTTTCTTGGAGAATTAAAAATCACATTATCAATAATGGTTTCTTCATTTCTTGCTTCCATTTCTTTAAAAAGATCTAAAATACCTTTGATATGATCGTCATCATGGTGTGTAACAATGAGAAAATCAATCTTTTCATTTTGGGATTTAATTTCATTGTATTTAGAAATTAAATAGGTGCTTTCATTACCTCCATCAATAAGAATATTTTTGGAATTATGATTAATAAAGATACAGTCACCTGTTCCTGCTTTTAGATATTCTATTTTCATAATTACATACTTTCTATAATTACTTCTTTTTTACCAGAGATATATTTCCAAACATTAAGCAAATCATATGAAGTTACAACGATATCGCCATTGGCATCGTATTTTCGTTTTATTTCTAGATTACATATAAGTTTCGAACCTTTCTTAAATTTAATACTACCCGATTGTACTTCAGTTTTAAAAATATTTGACTTCATATTAATCGTAATATCTTTGCCATTTAATTTTCCTTTCCATTTATAGGGTTTATTTTTATCTAAAACAGGAGAAATTATTTCAATTTCAGCTTTATTATCAATTAAGGGTTCTAATTCTGGTGTATCAATTATATAATTTTTAAATAATTCTCTTTTAACAATTTGTTCATTTTCTTCAGCTTCATTCTCAGTTAAATTGTTAAAACCGATCTTTTTTACTTTTTCTATTTTATTTGCTTCTTTATAAAAATTGGATCTTGAAGTAACGATTTTTAAATTTTCTTGTAAACTATTTGACTTTTCTTCTATTTTTTTTGAATTATTTAATAAATCTTCTTTCCTTTTTTCTAAATCAAGTTTTTTATTTTCAACATCAATTGTTTTCTCTTCTAAATCTAATTTTTTTATTGCAGAATCAATTAGTTCATTTTCCTTTTCAATTTTTGGTTTTAAAAGATTCTCAAATATTTTTTTTGTAGGATTTGCTAATATTAAACTTACACAACCTGTTAATGTTGCAGTTAAGTATGGATAAGCTTTTACAGATTCTTCAATAATTGTAATGTAAGTTTCAAAACCACCTTCTTTTGCAGGTTCGATTTCGACTTTGTGTATTATTTTGAAAGTATTAGATACCGTTTTAATAATCTCTAATACATTTTTTAGGTTTGAAAGATATATTTCCGCATCAATACTATGTGAACCATCAGAAAAATAGTAATGTATTTCTAATTTTGATTTTTTAGTTTCAGTAATTTTATTTGTACTCATATAAGTATTTAATTATGCGTTTTCTACAATTTCTATTTCTTCTGCTGTAAGTTCGTATAGATTATAAACCATTTGGTCTATTTGTTTGTCTGTGGCATCTATTTCGGCTTGTATTGAATTTACTTTTTCTTTTTCGGTTTCAAAGAATTCCATCCATTCAGATTTTTGAGAAAGAGACAATTCTATTTTCTTTTTCTTTAATTCTTTGGTAAAATCAATGAATTCTAAGTTGTACCATTCTTGTAGTTTTTTAGAAGGTTCTGTAAGTCCTAATTCTGTTGCTAACAATTTACTGAATTTGGTTGCTGTGTTTTGTACCTCTTTATTTAAAGCTAACATTTTATCTGCCATTTCTACAAAAGGTTGTTGCTCGTTTAAAGAAATAATTTTGATTGGAAGTTTAGATAAATTTACTTTTTTAACTTCAGCAAAAGTTCTACCTTTTTCTTGAGAAATATTCTGATAAAAAAAATTAATTAATTTTGAATTTATTAAGGATAAAATATATAATATTTCATAATTACTATTAATATCCCCAACGTTATATACGTTATTTAAATTAATAAATTTATTGTCATCAATATTGGCTATAAGCGAATCGGAAGTCTGCCTTAAAATTATTTTTTTATCATTAAAAAAAGGTGCAGATTCTCTTGGTTCAGCTAGCCATTTTCCATAACTTAAAAATAATTCAGGAGTGTTTAGAAACTTATATTTATGAAAATCTTTTCCTATAACACATTGTATGAAACTGTCATCTTTTTTATAATTTGAATTATAAATTTTAGTTTGAACAATTTCTTTTGTTTGTTTTGGAATTCCTTTATTTGTTTGATATGGTTTTATTCCAACAATAATATTAGAAATCTCATTTAAAAGTTTACTATTAAAATTTAATTTATCAATATTAAATATTAATGAATTTAATTGGTAAGTGGAATTTTTAACTATGTCATCATAATTAACTTTATTTCCAAATAATAATGCGTCTTCTTTATTATAGCAAATTTGAATAATTATATCTTGAAACTTATTTTCATTCTTTTGTAAAATCCAAGTAACAGAATCTCCAATATCCGCATCTTCAAATACTTCATAATAATATTTACTGATAGCTATTTGATTATAAGAAAGTAAAATATTCCTAATTTTACTAAAATAATGTTGATAAGTAAATGTAGCAGGGGTTATATAACCTAATAATCCATTTTTTGTAAGAATATTAATACCTTTTTCATAAAAAGCTACATATGTATTTACTTGATACTCTGATGATTTATAATTTATGCTTAAGAATTCTTTAGATTTATCATCTAATTGAGCCCCATAAGGCGGATTCCCAATAATTACATCAAAACCACCTTTTGCAAAAACGTGTGAAAATTCATTTTCCCAATTAAAGGCTTTTTCACCAGCAACTTCTATATCATCAATAAGTGAATTACCTGTTTTTAGGTTGTTTGATAAAGAAGTTAGTTTACGATTTGGTTCAGCAGTTCTTAACCACAAAGAAAGTTTGGCTATTTCTATTGATTCCTCGTTAATATCAACTCCATATAAGTTGTTTTCTAAAATGCTACCTTCTATATCGGTCAGTATAAGAGCATCACCAAACAAATTAGCTTGCAATTCGTCTATGTATCGGTGTTCAGTAATCAAAAAATCCAATGCTTGGTTTAAAAATGCGCCAGAACCACAAGCAGGATCGCAAATAGTTATTTGCAGTAACCAGTTTCTGTAAACATCTAATTTATCTAATAAATATTTTTTTTCCTCCTTTTGTTTCTTAGTTAGTTTTTTGACAATAACTTCACTGTGATAATCACTTTCAATAAGTTTTAATTCAGCTTTCTTTTCATTACAAAGTTTACCAACAGTATTTTCAACAATATATTTTGTAATGTATTTTGGCGTATAGAAAACACCATCTTTTTTACGTTTTGTCTTTGTTTTTTCAACAACTTCACCTTTTATCTCAGCCTGAACTTCTTCTAATTCATTTAACGAATTTTCGAAAATATGACCTAAAATATTTACATCAACTTCTGATGCAAAATCGTATTTAGCGATTTTTAAGGTATGTTTTTTTAAAAGCTCATCATCAACTTCAATTTTATCTAAAACTTCGTCAGGAGCAAATAAACCACCGTTGTACGCAAAAACAATCAAGTCATTTGATGTGTAACCTGTATTTAGATAACCAAAGTATTTGCGATAATTATCGATTAAAGGTGAATAGGCATCTAAATCTTTTAATTTTTGCCAACGATCTACAATAGTTCTTACAGAATTTGGTTGTAATAAACCACGATCTTCAGCAAAGAATAGAAAAAGAAATCTATCAATTAATTTTTGTGTTTTTTTGAAAAGAAGTAAAGGTTCGTAAGTGGGATTTTGTTCTAAAATATTTTGATATAATTCTCTTTTAAAAGTAGAATAATCTTTGTAAAGTTTCTTTGTGATGTCACTTTCTTCTGTTAAAGATTCATCTTTTATACGTTTTGGAATGTCTTTGCTAATATTTTCAAATGCTAAACTTAAATACAAGATCTGAAAATCTTCAAAAGATAAATTGAAAAGATCAAACTCAATATGTTCGATTGCATTGTCAATATAGAATCTAATTTTCTGAAAATTAGAAGTGATAACATAAGTACATTCAGGGTGATTATTTTTATAACCAAAAGCTTGTGTTTCTATTGACGAAAGATCAGTTGTATTCATACCTTTCAATTCAATAACGGCTTTTGTATTGCTGTTTATTATAATAGCACCATCGACTTTTTTACTATCTTTTATATTCTTTAATTCAGTTGTAAGATTAAAGTTTGGCGTTGGATTCTTGGTGTAGCCAAAAATATTTACAAACAAATCATTTAGAAAACCTTCTTGATATTGCTCTTCTTTACTGTTGCGAATATTTTCTTGAATTGTTGAATTCAAAAAATGTTTTGAGAAAAGTTGATACTTTTCTTTTAGTATATTTTGATTTGCTGACTTTAAATATTTATTAAGTACAGCCTTTTGAAATAGAGACATTTATTGTAATAATATGTGTTGTGATAAAATTACAATATTTTAGTTTAAATTAAAAAGAATTAAAATGCGTTAAAGTAGTGTTGATAAAAAATATTCTTAAGTTTTTTTCCTATACTTGGAATTTTCTAGTTTTTCTATTAATGGAGGAAAATTGATGTTGATTTTATTATCTTCAATCATTAACTCTTTATTATTATCTAAATCACCTAATTTGTTCATGAAATCAATAAAATCGATTCTAAAAAATGATGGATTTTTTAATTGTGTATAAAAAGATTTAGATTGTAACAATTTTTTTAACTCATTATAACTACCAAAAATTTTAGGTATTTCTTTAGAAATACCAATTCTGTTGTCATCTTCATTATCATAATAAAAACTTTGTGTATTTACAAAACCTACTAAAATACTATCAAGGTCTTTTTTCATAAATTCTTTAAATATTTCAATTGCTTTTGGATGAATAAATTTTTCTTCAAAGTGACTATTGTCTGTAGTTTTCCATCTTTTGAAATAACAATTGTAAAATAATCCCCAAAAATCTGAGTTAATTTTTTCATTATTTTTATTGAAATTTTTAAAGAAATTAACAACTATATTATAAAATTCGTCTTTATTATAAAATTCATTTTCATAGATATTTTCATCTACCATTTTGCAGTAATGTATAATAGAAAAACAATAAGAAGCTTTATTTAGAATGTTTAATACAAAAGACTTTAGTTCAATATAGTTACCATTATAATATATATCACCAAATTCTTTTATTCTTCCGATTGTATTATACCATAAAGTTTTATAATTGATATTTATGAAATCACTAGAAATTTCATAAATGTAAAAACATATTGATATTAAATTTTCATAAATCTTTTTACTATCTAAATTATGATAGTTTGTATTATAAAGATAATATAGCACAGAGTTGAGTTTACCTTCTGATGAGTATTGATTAATTCTTAATACCATTTCTTGATATGGTAAATTAATAAAATTATTAAATTCCGATTTAGTTACATCTGAGGTATTTAATTCTTCTCTAAAATATCTAGAGAGATTTTGTGATTTATTAATAGATAAATCTGAGTACTGATATCCGTATTCAGGAAAAATATTATCTAATAAATTACCAAGAGTTTCGATCTCTTTTTCGGTATAAATTTTATATTCTTCAATGATATTTTTAATTAATGATTCTTTGAATGATACATCATTGTAAAAATCACTTTTAACAGGAGCTAGAGTAAGAAAATTTTCATAATAACTTACGGATTCATAACTCTTACTTTGAATCAAATATCCACCTTTAAACAATAAAAGATAAACATTGTAATATTTAAATTTAATCAGTTGAAGTATCAGATAATCTTTAAAAACAACATCATCTTTAATTGAAGAATAATTAAAACTAAAAGCGTTAGCAAATCGTTTTATATCTCGAATGTTATGTAAAATATCTTTAAAATTAATTGTATGATAAATATTTACTCCATTAAAAATTGAATTTATATCTTCTTCATTATCGGGATGATGGTTTATCATAATGTATTTTGATACCTCTTTTATTGCATCAGGTGTAAGAGGAAGCAATTTTATTTCTTCTACAAAAATTTTCTCAATATATTTATTTGAATTAGGGATGTTCAAATTATTTAAAGATTCTAGTATATAGTCTTTATCGTATGCGACGATGTAATAAAAATTATAAAAATTAGCAGTGTTTCTTATTAGTTTTAGAATATTTAATATTTCAGAAGGCTGTAATCTATCTAGATCATCAATAAATACAATTACTTTTTTATTTATTTCCTTTAATGTATTATTTATTTTTTCGAACTCCTCTGTTTGATTTTTCTTATTTCTAATATTTAATATGTTTATTATATTTTCTAATGTACCAGTTTTATCAAGTTTAATTACTGAATCGCCATATTCTTTAATATCTTTTGAAATAGAAAAGCTATATTTATTTATATCTGTTTCAATAGTATTAAAAAAATCTTGAGCAATATTTTCAGAGCTAATATTTAACCAAGGATTAAAATCAATAATTATACAATTGTTTGATTTAGAATTTAAAATACTCTTCTTTAAAAGATTCATAAAAGAAGTTTTACCTTCTCCCCATTTACCTGTAATTCCAAATGCAATTGATTCTTCGTTATCTAAATTGATGATTTTTCGTTTAACATTTTCAATTGAATTGTTTAATACTAATAAATCATCTTCTACACTCTTAATTGAAACATCTTCAGTAAATGCTATTTTTTCATTTTGTCGTTTCTTTCTTTTTTTTACTTTATTTAAAGTAAATAGTAGCAATGGAATTAGACAAATAAAAATTAATATGTCAAAATAATAAATATTTGAATATGTTTTTAAGCTTAATAAATTGTGAGAATATTTGAATCTTATAATAATTAAGAAAATAAAAATAAAACTAGTTTTAATTATTTGGTTCTCTTTTATGTAATAATTGATTTTAACTTTTGGTATTAAATAATAAAGAGTTGTAATAAAGATGAAAATAGCAAAAACTAAATCTAATAAATATGTTGAATTAATATGAATTAAAATTTCTTCTACTATATATTTTTGAAATTTTACTGATATTAAATCAAAAAATGCGATTAATATGATTACACAAAAAATATAGATTTTGTTCTGATCTATGAATTCTTTTATTTTATCGTTAAAATATGATAGTTTCAAAATGTTGATTTGTTATTTAGAGCTTAGGTTCTATTTATATAAATTCAAAAATACTTAGCTTACTTGGATTAAACTAATACATTGATTTACTATTATCCAAATCATCAATTTTTGTAGAAATAAATTGATTGAGAGAATTCATTTTATCAAAATAGTGTAGGATTTTTAAAAGAGTTTCAAGTGTTGGATTTTCGCCATTTTCAAGATTAACAATTGTGTAACGAGAAAGTCCAAGTTCATTTGCTAATTCTTGTTGCGTTAATTTTTAGGATTTGCGCATTTTTTTGCACCATTTTCCTATATTATTTTTAACATCTTTAATTGTAATAAAGTCAAACATAAATGTAAGTTATATTAAACAAAATTAAGATAATTGTATATATTGTGCATTATAATAAACAATACTCTTTATTAATCGGCTCATTTCCTTTTATGCCTCACCAAATCTGTTACAACTCCCAAAATAATCACCACATCTTCATCTTGTAATTGAATGCAATTTTTGTATTTCGGATTTAGAGAAATCAATTGTTTGTTGATGGCATCATAACGTTTGAAAGTATATTCGGAATTGTTGACCGATACCACAATATCATCATGATGTCTTGGTTCGATATCAGAACGTATGATAAGTAAATCACCTTTCAGATATTCAGGATACATACTTTCGCCTCCAACACGATTAAGATAAGTTGCTTCGGGATGGTTCAGTAATATTTCATCTAAACTAATATTATTTTGTACAAAATCAGCAGCAGGAGAGGGGAAACCTGCCGAAACATCCCCAAAAAATTGAACAAATCGTTTTTCGCCATCTGTTTTGATAGAGATGTTGATTAACTCTTCTGAGAATTTCGGAACTTGAATAAATTGTACCATTTAATAAACATTTAAAATATCAGTAAATCTTGTTGTGTAACAAGGTGACAGTCGTTCTTGTTTCATTTTCCATTTTCTACGCGCATCCTGCGAAGCTAATTTTAGCATATGATCGCCATAATTTGCATTTAATTGATCCATGACACTCATCAAAACTTTATGTTTTGGAGAATCTTCGTGAAATAAATTCATTTGTGCTTGATTATTGGGTGTAATAGCCGAAACAATAACACCAGCTTTTTTATAATCAGGAACTTTGCCTTCGGCAGGAACCAATTTATCCAATAAAAATAAAGCTGTTTTTGACAAAACGATACTCGAATTCGAATCAAAATCTAAGGTTGTACTTAATGAGTTTGAAACAAATGATTGCTTTTCATCAAAACGATTGGTCATCACAAAAACAGTAATAATGTTGCATTTTGATTGTTCTTTTCTAAGCTTTTCGGCACAAGAAACAGCAAATGTAGAAACACGCTCTTTCAGATTTTCATAATCATTGATTGTTTTCTCAAAACTACGAGTAGTCGCAATTGATTTTTTGCGTTGAACTTCATCTAATTTTAAGACGCTTTCGCCTAATAATTCCTTTTTCAAACGCAATTCTACGATTGAGAAATTTCGTTTAATGTATTCATCACTCAATAATGTAAAATCATACGCGTTTTTACAACCAATAAAAGCTAAACGTTTAGCTAAACGTCGCCCAATTCCCCAGATATCCTCACATTTTAACCATTTTAAGGCTTTGTTTATTTTCTCTTTCGAATCAATCATATAAACACCATTATGATGTTTAGGAAATTTCTTTGCTATTCGATTCGCCACTTTAGCTAAAGCCTTTGTAGGAGCAATACCAATACAAACAGGGATTTTGGTAATGGTATATATTTTTTGTTTAATTTCTTGGGCGTAATTTACCAAATCATAGTTATCAAAGCCTTTGAAAAGAAGAAAAGATTCATCAATCGAATAAATTTCTATATCAGGACAATAGGATTTTAAAATCATCATCACGCGATTACTCATATCCGCATATAAAGCATAATTTGAAGAGAAAACATTGATTTTATTTAATCTAAAATTATTCTCGTATTCAAAAGCAGGAGCACCCATTGGAATCCCTAAATCTTTTGCTTCATTAGAACGTGCAATTACACAACCATCATTGTTAGAAAGTACTACAACAGGCTTTCCATTCAGCGTTGGATTAAAAACTCGTTCGCACGAAGCATAAAAATTATTGCAGTCAACTAAAGCATACATCATGTTACAAAGTTGAGCAAATAAAACGCTACAAGGTGTCGCGGAAAAGTGTTAAAAAATAATAATTAGAAATTGATTCAGTAAATTTGTGCCATGGTACTGAATGATAGATTGAAAATGTTGGTTGACCAAGTTCCAAAAAATATTTGTGGCGTGTATTATTTATACAACGACAAGCAAGATATTATCTACATTGGAAAAAGTATTGACATTAGAAAACGATTGATTCAGCACTTCAAATCACTTGACAAAAAAGAAATCAAACTACAGTATTTTACGCATTCCATTCAATTTGAAAATACAGGAAATGAATTAATTGCTTTGTTGAGAGAATCTGAACTAATTAAGCAAAATCTACCACTATTTAATCGAGCTCAACGAAAAATTAAGTTTTTCTATGCTTTGAACAAAGAAATAAATTCGGATGGTTATCATGCATTAATTGTGAAGAAAATTGATAACTCTGGGAACGAAATTATCTCATTTACATCGTTAAATGAAGCAAAAGATTATTTATTTTACATTACAGATAAATATAAGCTTTGTCAAAAAATAAATGGTTTATATAAAACCAAATCAAGTTGTTTTCAATATAGTTTAGAAGAATGTAACGGAGCTTGTATAAATAGGGAAGATGTGAAACTTTACAACAAAAGAGTTCGTCAATTTTTGAAAACAGTGCATTTACCTAAAAAGGACTTTTTATTTGAATTGGTTGGAAGAACTGAAAATGAAAAAGGTATTGTATTAATTGAAAAAGGAGTTTATAAAGGATTTGGTTATTGCGATCATTCACTTGAAAATCTTGATGAAATGAAATTATTTATTGATCAAAAACAAGATAATAAGGATGTCCGAAAAATCTTATTTCGACATATAAAATCCGAATTATCCAAATAAACTCACTTGACCATCTTCACGTTGATAACTGAAATCTGTAAATGGTACAATAGGTTTACAATTAAGCCAATTCATTAAGTTTTCACCATCATTAAATACAACAGGCATTCGATGTTTTGTATTGTGGATATAATCCATAATGCCGACAGCTTCAGTCGTAACAATCGTAAACGTGTCATCTGAATACAATCCAGCTAAACACATCAAATTGTTGTTGATTCCAATTTCATATTTGATTTTATCTTTTCCTTCATGTCGCCATTCATAAAAACCATCAACCAATATCACACAACGATTGGTAAACGCATCACGAAAAGATGGTTTTTCATCAATAGTTTCAATTCGTGCGTTTAAGGTGTTATTCGAATTAAAATCATTTCCTGCCCAATGCGGAACTAAACCCCACTCGAACAAATGAATAAAATCTTGTTGGTTAGTTATCACAGGTAATTTCGGATGATCAAAACCTTTGAAATGAGGATTTGGCGTAAATGTAACCTCGGGTTTGAATTTCAACCTCGATTTCTTTTCAATCTGTTCTTTTGTTTTGGTAACTTTTACATGAAAACACATAGCATCAACTTTGGAATAAAGTTAATGATTTTCTATCTTTACATCATTAAAATAATAATTACGTACGCGTAAGCTTTCGAAATTTGGTTACAGAAAACTGCGAATCTTCTATAAACCTAAAATCTTCGATAGGCTTACGCCCATGTCTATATATGGCGTGGGCTGAGTCTTTCTGGGTTTAGGGTTCTTCGCAGTACCTCTGTAACGGATTGTATTTAGTTCCACGCTACTTTTTTCTAAAAAAAACAATCTAGACATGGAAAACCAATTATCCTTACAAGAGAAAAAAACAATTATTTCTCAATTTTTAAATATTTCCTTTTTTGGAAATATTAATCCACCAGAATTTAAACGATTAAATGAAGTTGAAGTAAAAGAGTTTTCTGATTCTTTTAAATCAGGAATTTTGAATAGAACTGAAGATTTTAAACCATTTATCATAAGTTCAATTTCAGCATATATTTCAAATTTGAATGAAACTGAAAGAAAGAAACTGTATTTCATGATGATATCTACAGGAAATTTTACAGCAGATGCTTTTTTATTCAATGAGAATGATGTTAGTATCGAAGAAATACATATTGGTATTCTTGAAGCAATTGAGAAAAATCAAAATAACTTATTTGTCAATTTATTTTTTTCTCGAATTCTAACTATAAAAGGAGGGATAATAGCTCATAAAAAGCATTATGCAACGAAAGAATGGTATGATTCAGCGATAGAAAATCAGTTGAATGACTATAATGAATTATGTTTTACTAATTAAATATTTGACCAAATGAAAGCAAGATTTATACTATTCATCTTATTTTATACGATTTTGAATTCTTTCTCTTTTGCTCAACAAAAATGTCCTGAATTAGAGAACGAAATCAAAATTCAAAAAGTTAAAAATGAAGAATTATCAAAGGAAAATCATTATTACAAAGAAACATTGAATTTACTGAAACCAATACAATCAGTGAAAGTAGATGGTTTGCAATTAGATATTACAAATATTGTTGGTTCTAAAGCTGATAAGACAGTTACAGTGACTTTTCTATATAAAAATATTGAAGTTGAAACACGGAATTTTTTTCAATGTGAACAAGCTTATTTTATTGATCCACAAGGAAACCAAGCTCAAAATTATGAGGTTTTTGTTTCGTTTAATAATGGAATTCGTGCCGAAAATATCAAACCAAACATCCCAACCAAAGCAACCATCACATTCAAAACAATCGAAACAACCTACCCAATCATACGACAATTAAAAATAATCGTTTATCCAAAAGAAGTAATGGCGAAGCAAATTGAAGCAATTTTTGAAAATCTAGAGGTTGTTTGGAAATAAAAAATGGATCATATTTGATCCATTTTTTTATTCATCTTTAATATCCTTAAAAATTTCTTGCGTTATTGCATTCGATTTCCTTTTTATTATTATTAGTTTTTTTAAAACTTCATTTAATTCAACTAAAGTGTTATTATTAATTTTTTTATCTGTGTTAACTTGTTTGGCAATTTGATTAATTTGATCACCAATTATTGAATAATTTTTATTAATAAATTCAATTTCTTCAAGAGGAAGTTTAAATATTTTTTTTGAAGAATCTGTCATAATTTTATTAATAATTAAGTCTGTCATTGTTAATTTTTCATCTTCAGATAGTTTAATAATTTTATTTTTCTGCTCTTCAGATAATCGTATTGTAATTCTTTTATTTTTTTTCATTTTTATATAATTTTTTGTAAAATTTTAAATGTTTTTGAGTTCCGAAAAATAACACTTCCTTTTCTATAAAGGTTTATTGATATTGTTATGTACATACGAATCCACATCTTGCATGTAATTTCAATATTAACAAAGTTTTAACAAAAAAAAAGGCAAAGTTGTGATTGTGTACGTACAAATCCATATCTTGCATGTAAATCTGAATTTAACATATATTTAAGAAATATTATTAATATTAAATTCATTCAAATCTTTGTACTTATTGTAGAATGAGGATCCATCTTTCACTTTAGTTTTTAATTCAGTTTCTAATAATTTTGTAGCAGATTTACCAGCCTCATCGTGATCAAAATAGGTGTCAATTTTTTCATATTGATTAATCAATTCTAAATTTTTTCTGAGCAAAGCAATTGAGTTTAAAATCAAAAAATCATTTTTAAATTCTTCAGTAGGAAATAAAAAAAGATAACTAATAAAATCGCTCCAACTTTCAAAAAGTTTTAATTGATTTTGATTATTTTTTATCAAAGTAATATCTTTTATAACCAAACACATTTTGACATATTTATTTCGAATTTCATATCCATTTTGATTATTTGGAAATGCAATAGCATAATATTTTTTATCATTTAATTTGTAATGAATTTCTTTACAATATCGATTTGTAATTTCTAAAGGGAGTTTTCTCTCATCTAAATATTGAATTAAAGGAAATGAAGTGATTTTTTTCAATTCTAAGACACTATAATTATTTTTTGGAGTAACTGTGTCATTTGAAACTTTTTGCTTGTGAAAAGAAGAAGAATTTTCGTTAAAGTATTTTAAAACTCCTTTTAGATCTGTTTTCAAATAATGAATAAAAAAATCAACGTTTTTTCCACCTAATCCGTTTCCGTGATCGAACCAAATATCATATTTGTAAATCTTGGAAATATGAAAAGAGGGGGTTGATTCGTTAGGTCTAAAAGGAGATTTAAACCAAATCGATTTATTATTTATTTTTTTAGGTTTGAAGCCTATTTTTTGATCCAAAATTTTCACAAAATCTAGACTATTTATTTCGTTTAAATTCATATATATTCTTTTTAAGTAAGAGTTTTTACCCGTTCTACCTATTCAGTCTAATCTATAAGCGGGATTGAGCTTGTTTTTACTACCTGTCCATACCTATTCAACCTATTCACTTTTTGTACTTCTGAATAGGCAAGGATAGGTAAATTTATCTTACTTATCCAAAACGAACATAGATGAATAAAGGGTTTGAATAGGTAGAACGGGTTGAATAGGTAGATTTTAAGATTTTAAAATTTTAGAGTAATAATTTGACAATTTTATTTTGTATTTTTTTGTTCTTTCTTCTCCAATTCTCACATATTTATAACCGATATTGTTTAGTAGTTTACCCAATATGTTTGGGTATTTATTAATATTAACTTTTCTAAGTGCAAAACTTAAATCAGTTACAGTCATAAAGTCATTTTCATCTTCGCTGTGATCTACAAATGCAATAATTTCTTCTTCTTCCCTTGTAAAAGCTCTAAAGGTTTTGTTTTTTTCATCATTGTAGCTCAATTCCTCACTTGTCATGAAAGGATTAAAGCTTTTTTCATGATAAGCTAAATGGTAGGCTTGTGCCCAAACTTTATTAATGTCGATTTTAGAATAAGAAAAGTCAATGTGATTTATTTCAAAAACTAACCATCTTACGTTTGAATAATCTTTGAGAATATGTGTTTTATTTGTTGATCCAATAAATGAAGCAATTCGTTCTATTCTTTCAGATTTTCTCGCATATGGTAATCTTTCGTGAATGTTTTCTTTTGAAATAAGAGCCTTAATAAATTCTAATAAACTTGTGAGAAAATTTTGCATTTCGTCTAGGTTTATGATAAAATTTGTCGCTAGCTTGATAATACTGTCCTTCTCATTCGTTATGTCTTCTGAAAAATAATCCTCTAAAATAAACGGTACGAGATAACGTATAAATGACGATTTTCCAATATTTTGGATTGAACTATAAAGTATAATAGCATTTTTGTTGATTATTTTCTTTTCACAAGCGCATAAAATAGTTCGAACTAGAAATTTTTTAAATTGCTCGTTAAAAAACTCTTGATGTTCATTCACTTCAATTTTAGAAACTAATTCTCCAATATAATCTTGTCCATCCCACTTAGGTAAAAGATTATGAAAATAGTTTTTAATTGGATCATAATGAGTAGAAAACGCTTTTAAATAGATTAATAGCTTATCAAATGATAGCTTAACATTGTTTCGTTCTAACTCAATATATAGACGTTCAATATTGAGTTCTGAGAAATTATATTCTCCTAAAGCAGAAACTTCGTAAATAAGTTTGATTTTATTAAAACGAATTTCATAATTATTGTTCAGATAATACTCTAGCTTATCGAATACAGAATTCGACATAACATTTTCATTCATAAATGTTTCTGATTTTAAATGAAATGCCTTATATTTGTTTCGCAATATTTAAATACAATAAGGCATTTGCTTTGTTTATAATATTTGAAGTGATTATTGGGGAATAATCACTTTTTTTATGCTTTTACTAAATCTTGATTTTGGGAAGCAAGTTTGATTAATTGACTTCTAGAATAGATAATATTTCTTCCGATTTTATAAAAAGGAATTTTTCCTTTCTTTCGCCAATTAATAATTGTTTGAACAGTGGTATCAAACATTTCTGCAACTTCTGCTTGTTTTAAACGATCTTCTTTTACAGGATAATTTATTTTTTCAATAATTTTTATCGATTCTTTTTTTATTTCAGGAGCAATTACATTATCAACTCCACGATCTACAAATCTATTACTCATTTTGTATAAATTTAATTATTTTTAACTAGTACAAATGTTGATATAATTTTTCATTTTCTATTTACACCAGTATACACTAGCCCTGTTCATCAATGTTTTGATATATTTTGTATAAAATATCAATTTCTTTTGTAAGAGCTTTAGGTCTATTTAGAGGTCTTTTTAAATAAGATTCTATTGTACTTTTACTTATTAATTGTGCACCAAAATAATTTGAAAAAATTAGTGGTAGTATATTTGTTATTCCTGTTAAAAAATTTATATCAAATTGATGAATAAAAAAAGCTATAAATCTAATTTTTGCCTCATTATCTTTTATGATTTTTTTTAAAATTATATTAGTATGATTTAAAGTAGAAATATCATATTCTGGTAACTCTATACAAATGTTAGTCAAAAATATTTCTCCAATATTAATATTATTATAAATTGAATCTTCACCTATTTCATTATACAAAAACTGTTTGAATTCATTTTGAAATGAAATGAAATTTGAAAAATGTGTGTTTGTATTTAATAAATCTTTTTCAGTAAATTCTGATAAAGGATAATCAGCATTAAAATATTCTTTTTCACGTAATATTTTAGATAATTCATGCTTTTCAATGAATAATTGATCGTCATTTTTTAAGAGTGATACGTCTTTATAATTTGAATGATCAAAATTTGGAATATGATTAATACCAATTTTATGAAAAATTACATCTTTACTCATTATTAGCTCTATTGCTAGAGTGTCAAAATCATATTTTTTTAATTTACTAATTACGAATTTTGTGAAAATGTTTAAAGCAACTTCCTTTTCATGAATAAAAAACAATCCAAAAGAATCTTTAATTGAAAAATTATCATTCAGCTCAGTATTTAGTTTTGCTTTGTGTTTAATTATCTTGTTGTCAATGATTTCTATAAAATCATCAAATAATGGTGGATGATATTCAAAAGAAATTGTCTTAAATTTTAGACCAATTAAATAAGCTATAAAGTGAACTGTTGACAAACTTTTTTCAGTTTCTTTGATTTTTTCTAATGAGTTATCAATAATATTATAGTAACCTTCAGAATCAATTAAATGGATGATTTTTTTGAAATTCTCATTTATATAAAAAGCAGGGAAAAGTTCTAATAGCTCAACATAATCTAATTTTTCAATGATCTCTAATGATATATCATGAATATTTTGAAGATTTAGATCAAGTTTTAAAACACCCAAAATTTGATCTACATTGTTTATTAAATTAAATGTTCTCATTTTATATTATTCCAAATATTCATTTCTCTTTGTTTATGTACTTCTTCTATTTTTACATAACGTCTGAAAGATTTTTCATCTTTACTATTTGTGATGTTTCTTAGTACTCGTTCATTCATACCAAGGATTAAACTGTTTGTTATGAAAGTTTTACGAGCGACATGAGAAGTGATTAATAAATATTTTTTAAACTTTTTATCAATTCGTTTTGTTCCTATGTAACGAACAATATTAACATCATCAAACCATTCCAAATCTTCACAACATTCTTGAATTTTTTTATTCAGTTTTTGTGAATAAATTTTAGGAATTGGATAATAGATAGTGTCCTTATATTTATTTAAAATTTCATTTGCAAAATCATTTAATGGGACAATATGATCGTTTGTTTTAGTTTTGATTAATGATAAATTAATGTGATCTTCATATATATTTGCATTACCTAAATTGTAAACATCTGAGTGGCGTAGCCCAGTGAAGCTAGCGAAGCAAAAGAAATCTCTTGCTCTTTCCTTCGATTTATTGTCAAATTTATGATTATACAATTCCATTAATTCATCTATAGTTAAGTAAATTACTTCTACTTCATCTTCAACCCTTTTTAATCTCTTAAATTCATAACAATTATGATACTGACGATCAAAACTCCATTGCATAAAAGTTTTTATGATAGAAATTAATTTGCCATAATAGTTATTTAATGTTTCACGTTCATCAAAACAATAAAGCATAAATACTTCCTCAAATTTGGTGTTAATTGTATCAAAACGTAAAGGATATTTTGTAAAAGATTTAAAGTCATTTAAGAAATTTCGGACTGTTTTATATTTTTTTATTGTTCCTTCTGATTTAGTTGATTTTGATACATCCATAAATTCTTGAAAGGCTTCAAAAAAATCAATTGAAATTTTAGTATTATCTTCATCAAATCTCTCATTAAAAATTTGTTCAGAAAAAACAATTTCATTGTATTCAAAAAATTTAAAAATGTAATCTACTTTCTCTGTGACATTGGTAATCTCCTTATTACAAGAAATATAGTAATCGTAAAAAGGACACTTTTTGTAATTATTAATCAACTGATTTTCTCTATTCCAATCAACAACAGTGGTTTTAGCATTGATATTTTTTCGAATTCTTATTTTTCCGTGTGTAACAACTAATCTAATAGGAATAAGTCCATCTTTTGTGATTTTATCCTTTCTTAATTCAAAATGATATTTCATTATAACAATTTTTAATTAGGGGGTCAGAAAGGGGGTGTTTTTGAAATTAAAATGAGTTAAAAGTTATTAAAACAAATTAATGTAAACACTTAACATACTGACATTTAAGTAGTAAAAGTACATTAAAAATTGATATAAACAAACTTAACTCCAAGTGGGACCACAAAAGCACCTTTAAAAAGGTGCTTTTTTTATGTCTATAATTTTTAATTTTATTTATAATTTATTGTAAATAAAGTTTTTATGTTTTTTAAGTAAGCTTGAAAGATTTTCTTCAATAAGGTAATCCCAATTTATTTTTTTATTTCATTTAACGATGAGCCGATTATTTTGATTAATTGGCTCAAAAAAGTATGAATTATGAGCCGATTAGTAGTTTTTGAGGTTTCAGATATATGTATTTTACGATGTGAATGAGACTAAGACTAAGACTAAGACAAAGACTAAGGCTAAGGCTAAGACTAAGGATGCGGTTCTGAAACGAGTTCCTTTAGAT